>JAJZYV010000017.1 GCA_021797955.1 Thermoplasmata archaeon | reverse complement strand
AAGCGGAAGTGATTCTTGGAAGGCCTACACACGAAGAATCACGATAACCAAGAATTATGGAAACAAGCTTCCTTTGTCGCAGGGAGTTAAATTTGATCTTTAACACCAAAGAGAAAAATAAATTTAAACCACATTATTTAAAATAATTAGTGCATGCATGATAGTGTTTCTATCTACGTTCAAATTATATTTAAAATTAAATAAATATTTATTTTTATGGAAATTGCTGAATCAATTCTTCATTCATCATATAAAAGTGTTTTGAGTACCACTTAAATAAGATAATCGGTTAACTAAATATGGTAGACGCAAATCAAAATGAAGACTCAACCGATCAGCCTAAACTTCAAAAGGGTTCAGTCGGAACTTGGCAGTCTGCTTTCTACTCGCTTGCTCAGGTCGGCCCTGCGGCTGACATAGCTATTTTGCTTGTTGGAACATTTAAAGACGCTAAGTTATATTCAGTTACCGCAATAATCGTTGCCTGGCTGATTTATGGATTATGGATGGTTACTCCATACGAATTCTCAAAGTTAAGATCAAACGCAGGAGGATATTATGCATATTCTGCAGCAGCGACAGGCTCGGGGTTTTACGGTCCTGCGACTGCATTCTCATGGCTTTACGAAAATATTACTTCATCTGCATTCGCAGTTTTGGGAATTTCATCTTTTCTGTTTCTTTTATCGTCAGAGATTTCCTCTTTAAGATATTTATGGGTTATCTTTGCTATTGGGATGATTATTTATATCACTGCAATTCCGTATTTGGGCATAAGACCATCAGTGCAATATACACTTATTACCGGTTTCCTGGAAGTCATGTTTCTATTTGTTGCATCAATAATTATTATAATTGAAGTTGGTCCAGGCAATTCCTTTGCTCCATTTGAACTCCCAGTTAACATTCTACCCGTGTTTTTTCTCTCAATGATTTTTGCAATAAGCGATTTCACCGGAATCGGGATATCTACAACCGTTTCGGAGGAGGTGGATGAACCAAAGAAAAAGATCAAAAATTCGCTACTTTTGTCATATCTCTTCTCTGGATTAGCACTGATTCCTGCAGCTTATGCATTGACAGTGGGATTCGGGGTATCAAAAATAGGAAATTTCGCAACTACAAGTGATCCAGGTTTGTATGTTTTCATGAAATATCTTGGTCCAATAGGAGGTATCTTACTGGTAATCTTCACCATTAACAGTTATCTCTCAAATGGAGTGGCAAAGACGAATGCAGTTAGCAGAGTATGGTTCTCTGCAAGCAGGGACAAAGTAATATTTCCACCATCATTTTCCGAGATACATCCAAAATATAAGAGTCCGTTCAAATCCATAAGAGCCTATATGATTATAATGATCTTTATAAATCTCTTATTTGGCGTCGTGTTTGGCCCGCAAACGGGAGCTTTAATTCTCCTAACTGGATCAGGAATAGGAATTATCTTTACACACATCTATTCAAATATTAGCTTAACACTATTTACCAGAAATCAGAAAGTCTTCAGGCTGCTTTGGCACGGTATTATACCAACGCTCTCCACTTTAATAGCAATTGTTGTCGTATTTTACACGGTTGAACAGGATATTCTGGCACAATATATTTCCCCTAGTTTGGATAATTTTGCCTATTCTGTTTCGGCCGTTTTCGGTGTAATTTGGTCCGTAGTTTTTGCGCTCTATATCTCACATTACTATGTAACGAGAAAGCCTAAAGTTGCAAAAAATGCTGGAACATATGATGCTGATAATATAGAGATTAGATGGAATTGAGTTCAAATTCCAGATCTAATATTTTTATATATTCTTAAGGAAATTGCAAGTAATATAATCATAACTATGAAAAGAAGTGTTGCGTCAAAGAATGTTGCAGAAACTACAGACGAAATGAGTGATTCCCTGAGTATATTTGCTATAAAGCTCAATGGGTTAGAACCTGATATGATCTTCAGCCATTCCGGTGTGGAATTTGTGATTGGATAGAATGCGGTGCTGGCAAAATCTAGCAGGAAGAAAAGTACTATTGTAATAGTATTGTAGGCCTGCATGGATTTAGACACTCCAGAGATTATCAGAAACAGTGCTGAAAAAAGCATTGTTCCGATCACTATTGCAAACACTGAAAGGGCAATGCTCAATAGGGAAACATGCAGAATAATTGGAATTGTAAGCGCAAAACCCATCATGATCAATGATCCAACTAGTGCAAAAAATATGGATACTGTGATTATACCGAGAAGATAGTCAAGCCTCCTGAAGGGACCAACCATTATTCTTTCGAACATTCCCCATCTTCTATCTGACCATAACATACTTCCACCGATATTTCCCGCGGTGAATGATTCCAGTGCAATTATCCCGGGAGCGAGAAAAGTAGTATAGCTAACAGAAGAATTACCTACAGGGACACCAGTAGTTACTATTCCCTGAAACATAAAACCCATCACAAAGAGGTACAGTGTAGGCAGTCCCAGCATGAAAATAAGAGTCCCAATATCTATGTTAACGATTATATTTCTTATAGTCAATCTTAGAAATGCAGGCATTTTCAATTGGCAATCACCTTCATAAACACATCATCCAATGTTGGATTATCTATCATTATCTGTTCCGCTTTTATCTGCAACTTCGAAATGTTTTCCAGCACCTTTCCGACCACAATTTCTATATTAGGTGAAACAACAGTAATCTCTCCATTTTCCACCTCTAGTTCTACAATATCCTTATTGGATATACCTTCCTTCAACTTTTCCTTGTCAAAGGAAACTTCGGAAGTATACCTTACTTTCATCGTTCTGAGCGCTCCATATTTTGTTTTAAGCTCAGAAGAGGTACCTTCGGCAACCTTCTTCCCATTGTCCACAATACCAATCTTGTCGCATATGTAATCTGCCTCCTCTAAATTTTGTGTAGTAAATAGAACTGTCATCCCTTCCTTTGCTTTTTTCCTTATGTAGTCCAGGATTTTTCTCCTCATGATAGGGTCCAAACCAACAGTGGGCTCATCAAGGAAAAAAATATCCATGTCATGCATGAATTCCCTCGCCACTTGCACCCTTTTCTTTTGACCACCGCTCAAATCGAACATTCTTTTCTTCCTGAGGTCTTGAAGGTCAAAAAGCTCCATCAATTCTTCCTTTCTTGATTTGGAGACTTCTCTCGGAAGTTCCCAGAGCATACCGTATAACTTAAAATTATTTTCGACAGTCGTAAAGTCGAAGGCCTCTTCCTGCTGGACCACCCCTATTCTTTTCCTTATCTCGCTTCCGTCTTTCCTTACATCCATACCGAGGACTTTCAGGTCTCCTGACTCATATGCAATCAATGTGGTTAGAATCTTTATTGTTGTGCTCTTTCCAGCACCATTACGTCCAAGTAAACCGTATATCTCGCCTTTTTTTACACAGAATGAAAGATCATCAACTGCTTTTTTCTTTCCATCGTATGATTTTATAAGATGATCAACTTGAATAGCGTATTCCATTTGCCTTGATTCGTGATCATGATATAAATCATGATATTGATTTGCCATTACATTTTCTTCTATTGTTTTTATTTGCGAGAAACCCGGTTTTCCGGGTAGTTTATTAGGGAGATCAATATTTAAACTATCGAGATCCACCTTATCAGTCAATTTTTTATTTTTCTCGATATCCATTCTTATTCAAACGCTGAATTGTTGAGATTATTTAAATATATTTAGAACTTTAAATTTAAACTTTTGAAATTTAAATTTATGTCTGTCAACCTTTCAGTTGAATAAATTAATGGTAAAGTTACAGAACTGCAAAAATAATATACCAAAACATTCACACACTTTAAACTACGATATTCACCTTCCTCTTCTTATACACGTTGAAGATCCAACTCAACGGAACTACCAGATTATATGCAAAAGTTGTTTTACCCTCCCGATCTTATATCACTTAGATTCGAACAATGAGACAGTCACAACCAAGAACAAATGAAAAATAGGTTAAGGTTTAAGGAAAAATATATTCAAAAACATCTAGTTGTTGATTTTGTTGTTGAATTTTTTCAATTTGCTAGTCAGAGCCAGATAATCATAAAAATTTATATTTCTTCAAAATTCTCGAGCAGTATATTAACTCCTAAGTAATCAGAAAATGTGATCGAAGAGGATTACAGATATATCACCTGCGGCGGTGATCCTTTCACCTATCTAAAGAGCGCTTTCAGAGCAATGAAGATTGAGCTTGAATCCGGTCAAGAGGGCAGAATGCTGTTCTTGAGAGAGAAATTCCCTTATGACAAAAATATCTTTCAGTCTCTTGCCTCACAAAGCAAGTTAGAATTAAAGAGATTTCTGGAGGAAAATGGTGAACTTACAATTGAAGTAATGCGCATAGAATAGTTCAATCACAAAACCATCAGTTCTCTGGACATCGAATTAAACGGAACACATTTCTTACCGTTGAAGTAATTTGTATCCTCAATCCTAACTCCCCCCATGTCTCTAATATAAATTCCCGGCTCTATGGTAAAAACTGAATTTGTTACAACCTTTGAATTATTTTCGGGGATGAGATATGGGGGCTCGTGGACAGATATCCCCAGGCCGTGTCCCAACCTGTGAATAAATTCTTTGCCAAATCCATCCTTCTGAATTATATTTCTGGCTGTTTGATCCATTTCAGAATAGGTTGTTTCTCCATTTATAATCTCTCTGGTTTGTTCGTTTGCCATTTTAACTGAATTGAATATTGTTTCAAATTTCTTGTTGGATTCTCCCAGTATAAATGTGCGGGTGTTGTCGGACGAATATCCTTTCAACTTACCACCATAATCGATCACAATAGGATCACCTCTCTTCAGGGCAGTATTGTCGGGAGAATGGTGTGGAACGGCGGAATTCTTTCCAAAAGCCACTATTGAAGGAAAGGCCGTCCCATCCAGAGAATTCTCTACAAATCTATCTTCCAGTCTTTTGGCGAATTGCTTTTCTGTAATTCCCTCTCTAAGTTCATTCAATATCTCCTTAAGACTTTTTTCAGATAAGCGAGTTGCCTCTCTTATCAATGAAAGCTCCAACTCTTCCTTTACAAATCTGAGCTGATTCAACATAGGATCAGAGTTTTCAAATGTCACATTGAACGTTTTCATTAAATAATCTAGATGGAAAAAAGGCATATTGCCGTCAACATATATTGAATTGGGGCGACCAACTATTTCTCTAAGAATTTTATAGGGATTCTCACCGTCATTCCAAGTTTGTGTTTGATTGACCCATGTTTCTTCTATTATTTGGTCTTCCATTAGCTTCGGGCATAAAATAGAGCAATTTTTTCTGGTAACAATAAGAACCGTCAGCCGTTCCATGGACTCGGTCTCCATCCCCGTCAAATAGAAAAAATTTGGACCAGGCGGGATAATAACTGAATCTATTTGCTTAAGTTCCATAAGAGAAACTAATTCGTCACATCTTCCCTTGTAAACATTTTCCGGGAAATACATTATTCCGTTATAAGTTATGACTACATAATATATGATGTGCTTTCCTTGTCAAAATTTCTAACTATTTTAAAAGTAGTTCCGTTTCCCCCTGGAATCCTCAGTAAGAAAGGATAAAGTTTCCATGGGTCTGAGGTAGATATTTTATATACAGGGTGGGTTTTGTCAAAGGACATAGATGCCACATACGCGGTCATGCGTCTGTCTTCTATCTCATTTATATATCCAAGAGAATGCAAATATTCATGCTCCAGTATGGAGTAAATATATGACTTTATTTCCACATCACTTATCCCCATTTGTTTTAACCCATATATTAAATTTTGATTCATGACAATGTAGTTCCCACTAACCTCCCAGTATGCACCCAATGTATTTGGAAGGTCTGATAATATCAATCCCAATCCAGACCTCTCTTTCTTGATAACCTCCTTTACGTTTCGTTTGACTAACGCGAAAATACCGTCATAATCGAATGTGCCTATTTTTTCCATAAAAAGAGCGTTTTCGTTTAACTTATTATATTCGGTTTCCCCAGATTCATTATTGAGCATCTTACTATTGTTGTTATCTATTGAAAAGGAAATCCCCATACAAGTCTGAAGATATTCTTGTATTTAGATTTTAATTTTTTTTCTATATAGTAAACCCCAATTTCACTCAAAAAATTATAAATGCGGGTGCCGGGATTTGGACCCGAGGCACGAGCTTGGCAAGCTCGCGTGTTACCAGGCTACACCACACCCGCGTAAAAAAGGTATAATTCGTTTGGTAATAAATCTTAGGATTTGGTATAATTAACGATAAAATATGATGATAACGGTATAGATATTCTAGGTTGATCAAGACCCATATCGATCAAAGCACTAAATTCATTTTTCTCTCTACAGAAGCAATAACTTCCCAGGCAACCGTCCAAATTGTCAATTCTTCATCAAATATACTCATTGGGAGTAATTTCTGATAAACATTGCTTAAAAAATCCCCTTCAGAGAAGCCGCCAATAAATACAGACACACTATCATTTCTTAATTCTTTTCCAAGTTCTCCAGTTTTTCCCTTCGGAGAAAGCAAAATATTTTTACCTGATACATCCACAAGCTTCTCCCAGCTCCCATTTTCAACGTTCATTAATGTTACTCCGTCTGGGCTCTCTAATGACCCCTTAAGGAGGACCTTTTCTATTATTCCTGCAAATCTGTTATAGGACTTGGGAACTCTTGTAATAGGGTTAATCCTGATTATCTGATCGTTTTTAGTGTGGATGTTTACCCGTAATTCTCCTTTTTTATTCAGTATCGAATCCTGAGTCACATTTAAAAAATGATGAAAAATGTCCGGTCTACCCATTCTGTTCGACATACCAGGGAATTGCTTATCAATAGAACTATGCATAAAATTCGAATCCAACAGTATCTCACTTACCTTCTTCCCCTTCGAGTTTGCAATTTTTCTTATTTGATAATTGTCCTGTAATTCTGTGGGTATCAGTTCAAGTTCAGCATCAATAACATTTATTGTTAACACGTCAACATATATCCAGTAGTAATAATAGCTTGATCCCTTTTTCTCCAGCACTATTGGAATTGTTAAAATATATTAATGCTCTACTGAACCAAGTGGCCGGGTTGGGGTAGGGGATATCCTTGGGGACTGTGGATCCCCGGACCCGGGTTCAATTCCCGGACCCGGCCTCGTCTGAGCAAGTTCAGTGCTTTATGGTCTCATGGTTTTTTTAAAGGCTTGCCTATAGAATATAATTAGAATTTCTATTCGTCTTAAAACTGTCGAAAATGAGTAAATTTGAATTGAGGTTTGCATCGATTTATCAGACATATCCTGTAGTTTAATTTGATCAATTCCTTTGACGTGTATCTGTCTGATATTGTTGATTCCATAAAAATGTCATTTTCCCCATATGATTTTAAGAATTCATCCAAAACAGGAATGTCATTACTCGTGTTCTTCTGACTGATTATCAATTCATTTTCATCCATTACTCCAGCAATTGCGGAAATCTTGTGTACATCCAAACCTATTGCTAAAGTGATCATCGCTGTGATTCAGTGAGATTCATGAATTGAAGACTCTATAATCTCCCAATCACCTAACACTCTCTATTCTCACAACAACATTGTGTTTTGACAGACAGTGATACAGATAATGGAGGAAGGCCAAACATTCTTATCAAAGCAATTGTGAATGTGTTGTTTTTGCAGAGCATGTACAACAAGGCAGATGAACTGGCTGAAACATTCATCCGGGATCGAATATCGTTCACCGATATCACGAAACTTTCATGGAAACAGGCATGAAGCATACTTGAGAAGGCTGCTAAGAGGGGGGACCAAGAAGAATTTTTTATCAACAATTAGTGAGGAGTGAGGAAGTGGAGAAAGTTATAAATATTTCTGGGGAATTCAACTTTGTCAATTTTGGGTATTTTTCAATGAGCGACTTCACTTTGTAATCCTTTCCCGCTTTTCATCGTGGTTTATTTTCAGTTCACCCTTTAACCTCTTGGGCACAATGATGGAATATTGCAGCGCGGTCTAATAATTGTCACAATACTATGGAAACGTTATACTGGGGATAATGAGAGATAAAACGGATCACAAAGGAGGCGATTGAAGTTTTGGTCTGAAATATAACTCGAAAAAGAAGAAGGGGCATGGAACAAGAATTCTTAACTGAATGAAAAATTCACTTTCTATAGAGCAGGAACTTCCGTTTTTCAAGCGAGGAGGCAATGTTAGAAAAGAGTTATTAGCCTTGCACTCATACAGTGAGAAATAGGTGAACTGATGGGAAGATTCCAGGGAAGGTCAACTACAAAATTTACAGGGGGAAAATACAGACAATTCAGAGCAAAAAGGCGAACTGAGATCGGTAGAGAAGCAACAATGACAAGAGTCAACCCGATACAGAGAAAAGTGATGAGAATAACAGGGGGAAACTTAAAAACAGTGCTGCTTAATGGAAATGAGGCAAATGTCTACAATCCAAGAGAAAAGAAAACAACAAGAGTCAAAATCAAGACAGTTAAAGAAAATCCTGCCAATCCACATTACGTTCAAAGAAATCTAATGAATAAGGGAACAATAATCGAAACTGATCTTGGAAATGCCAGAATAACCTCCAGGCCCGGACAGGATGGGGTAATAAACGCAGTTCTTCTATGAGAATTACTCTTTACTCAATGTATTTTAATCCAAAAATAAGCAGAAGACTAGGTAGAAAGATACCATTGGAAATTGCCAAAAGATATAGCGATCAGAAATTGGAAGAAATATTAAAGTCTCTGAAATTGGCTTATGAAGCAAAGGATGGAAGATATCCTCGGGTACCCTATGAAAACTCCAAGATTTTCACATTAGAGGCAAATCTTAAAAAGGGAACAATTTTAAAAATGATTGAAAGAAAATTGTAGCTATTTCTTCTGTCTTTTTTTGATTTTATAATAGGTAAGAGGGTGGTTCATTTTCTCCATTGCGCAAATTTTGTCATCTCCCATGTAGCAAATATGGTTTGATCTTAGAGTTGCGCATTTTGGGGGCGTATATTTAGTCCCGGAAATTTCTCCCATAATGTGCTTGACTTGGTATTCTGTTACCTTCTTACTGAAATCAGGAACATTTGAAAATATTTCCATGACCTTTTCTTCTTCCATACCAATATTACTCAGAAAAGAAACCAGCGCAAATCTGGCCAGGTGTGAAAGGTTTACAGATCCCTTTATATCGTTAACATAATGTTTTATGCAGGGTGGGAAACAACTCGAATCCACATTTCCCAATTCCAGATCTTTCGATAATTCGGCACTTTTTTTGCTTATTTCTTCAATCATATTAGAATAGCTGCCCAAAGCCTTGGCCGCTAAATCTAATGGAATCTCATTCATCCTAAATTGTAGAGACTGGTAAAAATTTTCCCTCAGCATTTTGCAAACATAGCTTTTTCTGGTGAGTATGTCCCCCTTATCTATCATCTGCAATGCCAGTCTGTATTCCGCTCCTGAGATTCTGGAACAATATCTGGTAAAGTCAAAAAGTTCGATCCTGAACAATTCTTTATCTCTCTCAATGTTAAGTGAGATGTCCAGTTTTTTAGCCAGCTCCATAACTTCTTCCATCTCAATTCCATTAGCGTATGATTCAAAGTCGTCCCTCATTGACATCAGGACTCTATTTGCGAACACCCTTACATTAATCGCTCTTAGAACGACAGGGCACACGGTTGATAAGAATTCATGATTCTCCCAAATTATAAATTTAAAATTGAACTTGTTTGTCTCTATGCCTGTATTGATCTGCTTTAAAAATTCAAAGACAAAATTATTGTATTTTTCAGTCTCTTGAGTGAACTGGTTAAGGTTCTCATCCACCTTATTTGCTAGACTGACTCCCAGTTCTCCTGTAATCATCTTAAGAGCATGCCCTTTATGAAATTAAAATCTTTTGATAAAAGACATCCGTTGAACTGATAGAATTACAATTAATCTAAAGGATTGGAATGGCAAATCCATCACCCCTGGGATCTGCACCTCCCATTAAAACTCCATTTTCATTTCTTTTAATGATCTGACAGTGACCATGGGAGCTGCTCAATTGTCCAGTAAATTTATAATCTTTGAATATCCCTAACATTTCCTTTGTCACAAGTTCAGGATCTTCAAAAATCAATTGCGATGGCTTTTCATATATACTTCCGATGAAATTTATTCTCGGGAGGTCAATGGATTCCTGCGGTGTAAATGCCTTGAGAATTAAGTTATTGATCATTGAAATGTGTATCTGGGGCTGAATATCACCCCCCATTGTTCCTATCGAAAATTCAAATTCATTTCCTCGTTCAATCATACCTGCACAAAGCGTGTGAAAAGTTCTCTTGTTTGGTTCAAGAAAATTGTGATGATTTGGATCTAGAGAAAAGTAGGAGCCTCTGTTTTGTAATGAAAATCCTGTACCTTCGGGAACTACAGTCGATCCAAATCCTGTATAATTGCTCTGTATCATAGAGATTGCTGAGCCATCTTCCAAAGCTATGGTAAAGTATGTTGTATCTCCTTCCCTTCCAGGTTTACCCTCATCGCTCTCTTCCATTTCAGCAATCCGTTGGACGAAGTCTGAGCTCTGAAAATTATTCGGAAGCTTTAATCTCTCAGGATCACCAATAAAATGGTTTCTGAATTTGTTTCCTATCAACATAGCTTTCATCATTTTCCAATTACTGTTTTTTTCATCATCCATTGTTTTCAGAACATTAAGCGTGAAATTTACGGTGGCTCCCTGGCTGTTTGGTTGCAATTCGTGAATTGTTCTATCTTCAAATTCTGTGCTTAATGGTTTATCGACCAATGCTTTGTGCCCTTTCATATCCTGCACGTCGATAACCACTTCGCTCTTCGCAAATGATTTTACTAGAAAATCCGCAACATTCCCTCTGTAAAACGAATCCAGTCCCTCTTCTGATAGTCTGTTCAGCATTACTGCCAAATCTTCCTGATAAAAGATATCTCCAACCAACGGGTGATTTCCGCTACTGGAAAACGTGTTTATGAAATTTTTATCTTTAGTATGCCTGAGAGTTACCTCAATAGATTTTGCATAATTGTGTGTAACCGGAAATCCATTTTTTGCAAGTGCTATTGCAGGTTCAAGCAATTCACCCAACTCCATGGTGGCATTCCGGTATAATTCGATCCAAAGCCCTACCAGACCAGGAACATTGATTGCTGCGAGCTTCCCCTGATATGGTATTTTGGATAAACCTTTTTTCTCATAAATTTCGGCATTGATATTTCTTGATGACTTTCCACTGCTATTTATTGAAACTATTCCTTTATCATTTCTAAGCAATGCAAAACCATCCCCACCAAGACCACAAAGGTTGTTTTGAGTCACACTTAACACCGCGCTTGTAGCAATGGCTGCATCACAGATATTTCCGCCTCGCTCTATTATCTTGACTCCTGCTAATGATGCCTGTAAGCTAGAAGTTGAAACAATCCCCTTTTGGGACATTGCGTCTGGTCTAGTTCTATTCATTTTCAAATTTCTCTCAACTCCCTGGTTGCGCCCTTTGAAATAACTTCACAGCCATCCTTTTCCACAACAACATCATCCTCAATTCTCACTCCAAGATTTCCAGGAAGATAAATTCCAGGCTCATTTGTTACAACCATGTTGGCCTTTAATGGAAAATCAAGTGTTGAAGATAGGGCTGGGTGATCGTGAACCTCAAGTCCAATCCCGTGCCCTAGAGAATGAATAAACCTACCTTTGTACTTTGTTGAGTCAATCACGGTTCTGGCTTTAATATCAACATCCTTTCCGTTTGCTCCTTCCTTAATGAGTTTCATGGAATCTTCCTGTGCCTTATATACTGTGGAATAAACCTCTTTCAGCTCTTCTGTCCCCTTTCCAAAAGATACTGTTCTTGTAACATCAGAACAGTAACCGTTGTATTCTGCTCCATAATCGATCAAAACTCCATCTCCTAACTTCAGCTTCCTCATTCCTGGGGAATAGTGGGGCTGGGATGCATTTTCACCGAAAGCAACAATTGTTGAAAAGGACGGGCCATCTGCTCCATTATTCATCATTTCGTAAACAACTAATGCAGCAACTTCCTTTTCAGTCATTCCTTCCTTTAGCTTTTC
>JAJZYV010000016.1 GCA_021797955.1 Thermoplasmata archaeon | reverse complement strand
TTATCCCGGTTGCAAAAAATACTATCTTAACTTTGCCCCTATAGGAATCGTCAGTTTCCTGTCTCACAATGATGTTGCAAGCAGGAGAGACCTTTTGTTTCATAAACATAACCGCCCTTTCTCTCTCTTCAACAGTCAAGGTGTCATCACCTGAAATACTTAGAAGAATTCCTTTTGCTTTTGAAATGTCTGCAGAATTGAAGGGGGAATCCATGGCCTGTTCACAAGCTTCCAACACCCTCTGGTCTTCTGAAGAGTCGGAAAGTCCAACACCGAAAATGCCGTATCCTCCCAATTCTAAAATCTTCTCAAGATCTGAAAGTTCAGTATTAACCCTGGCACTCTTGGAAACGGTCTCGATCAGGCCTTCGATAGCCTTCATCATAACAGAATCTGCAAATTCCAGAGCTAGATTAAACATCTCCTTCGGTGCGTATTTTCTAATTCTATCATTTTCAAATAAAATTATTGAGTCACAAAACTGATACATCTCCGACCTGCCTCGGATAGCATTTTCCTTCCTTTTCTTTCCTTCACTTTCAAGTGGCATTGATGCTATTGCAAGAACTATCGCCTTTCTTTCTTTTGCTTTCATCGCCAAATAGGGAGACGATCCTGTCCCAGTTCCCCCACCAAGTCCAGTCACAATTATGGCAATTTTCACTCGGTCCAAACTCTTTTCAATCTCGGTCTGTGCTTCTCTGGCGGCTTCGTTTCCAACTTGCGGATCTGCTCCAGCTCCTCTTCCCTTTGTCCTTTGCTTTCCAAGAATTATTTTTTCAGGAACATTGATCTGGTTCAAATGATATACATCAGTGTTTGCGGCAACCAAGGAGATTTCACAGTAAGGAGAATTAAAATTTCTATTGACCATTCGTTTAATGGTATTTGACCCAGCTCCGCCCATACCAAATATCTTTATTCTAAGCTTGTTAGCCTCAACGAGGGCCTCTAATTTATCGCGACTGATTCCATAGGATTCTTCTTCTTCCTCATCAAATGGAGGACTTGATACCATACATAATAATCCTTTCAAAATATTTAACCTATTGAGTTAACATGGTTGAAAGTTTTCATTTAATGATAAGAAATTATTAAATTCTACTACGTGTTATTTTAATTACTAAAAATATTATTGAAATTATAAAAAAAATAAAAGAATAAACTAAATATGTAAAAAAATAAATTAAATAAAATCGATTGGAGATGCTAAAAATTACGGCATCTCAAGGATATAGTATCTGTTAGAGCCTGCATTTTACGGGGTTTTAAACATTTTTTTTCTCATGATATATAAGTTTATTTCCAAAATGCTTATTTGAAATACCAATCTAATGATCTTATGGAAAATTCTGGTTTAGAACGGAAAAGATTAATAAGGAAGCCCAGACTAAAAAAAGAACTAGGATTTTATGAGTTACTTGTCCTTGGAATCGCTGGATCACTGGGAAACGGAGCATTATTTGGCACGATCGCAATGGTCGCTGGATCGGGTCCTAGTGCCATTGTTGCGTTTGTATTTGGTGCTTTTATTTATCTCTTAGTTGCATTTACTTATGTTGAATTGAGTAGAGTGTACCCAGAAGCAGGTGGACCCACACGCTACAGTATTTACACGCATGGTCGCTGGACAAATCTAATCAATTCTATGGCCGACATTCTGTGGTATCTCTTCATTCCACCCATTGAAGTAGTGGCAATTCTTATTGGTTCTGGATATTTTCTTCCAAATGTTTTTGTCAGTAATCTTGGATATCCCACTTTATATGGTGCATTGCTGGGTGTTGCGCTGTTATTAACATTTATTCCAATTAATTACTTCGGAATAAAGCAATTCGGAAAAACTAGTAACTGGATTGGGGTTGTTAAACTTGTATTCTATATAGCAATGGTTATTGGTCTCATAGGTTTCGTGTTCAACATTAAGAATTTAATGTCCTATGGTTTCTTCACCGGAAAGGAGCATTTTGTTTCTTTCCTTTCAATAATGCCTCTCGCTATGTATGACTTTGGAGCAACAAGAGTAATTCCAGATTTAGCTGAAGAGACAAGGCACACCAAAGACTTAACCAAAGCCATGATCTTCACTGTAATAGTTGAATCCCTTATCTATGTTGGAGTAGCATTCGCAGTCATAATGGGATTTCACTGGAGTTCATTTGGTATCACACCTGGAAATTTCAGCTCTCTGTCAAGCTCTTCCGCCCTTACAGGATTAAATCCATTTTTTGTGTTTGCACACCGGTCTGGTTTTTACTGGATTTTTTTGGCCGCCTTGGTAACTGGCTTTATGGCCCCATATGTTACAGGTTACATTTATGCAGGAAGTGGTGCAAGGGTAATGATGGCAATAGGAAGATCGGGGTTCATCAGCAAGAAATTAAGTAAAATCGACTTGAAGCACTCGATTCCTCTCGTTGCACTTGTAACCTTTACAATGATTGGAGCAATAATTGTGTTCCTTTCTGCCCCTGTCCCATCAATATACAGTTTCATAGATGACGCTTCAGCGGCTGGATATCTGGGACTGGCAATCACTCCGATAGCATTAATGGTGTCGAGAAGGCAGGGTGTCACTAAAAACGAGCAGAGGATTAAGGGAATGTGGCTTATTGCGCCCCTCAGTGTGGGTCTAAGCTCTCTTATTCCCTTCTGGGCAGGGTGGCCATCCGAACCATATGCCGTGTTCTTAATGTTTGTAG
This sequence comes from Thermoplasmata archaeon, assembly GCA_021797955.1. The sequence continues at coordinate 10,249 of JAJZYV010000016.1, read as the reverse complement.
GGTGCGTCCTGATAGGAATTGGATCGAAGGTTAAGATCGGAGCCAAAAATGCAATCTGGTATGTAATCTATATTCTTTTCATAACACTTATGACACTTATAGGCTCGGACGGTTATTCCGGTGTTATCACATACATCAATCTACACCCATTAGGATTGCCTCTCATTCTGTCATTGAAAACTCCTAGTTATATCGGAACTCTAGTTCCATTCCAATATGCAACATTAATGGTTTTCGCGATCTCAATGGCAATTTTCTATCCTTGGGGGGTTATTTCAGGTTTCAAGAAGCAATTTGACCACCCTGAGTTCACCAGACCGGTACTTGATGAACTCAGAATATCCATGAGAGAAGATTTCGATCTGGTTGAAGGAAAATAATTAAACTCATTCCATAAAACAAGTTTTTTAAAAATTAATGTTTATATTAAATACTATTGAAAATAATTTTTATTAGGAAAGTATCGACTCGATATCTGACAATTTAGGAGAGACAATGAATATGAATCAGCTTCAACTCAGAAAATTAAGGCTACTAGGGACTGAAAGTAGAACTGATATAAATACGAATTTTTGTTTAACAATCATTTGTGAATTTTCATCATTGTAACAAACGTTTGGCATTCAAGACAAAATTTATAACCGTTAAAAGATATTCACACATGAGCGATCACGTGAAGTTAGGATTAGGTAAAGTAATTTCATTTACCTAATTTTCAAACAATTAGGATGATAAGTATGGATTTAGAGAGCAACAAAAATGAAAACGAAATAACCAAAGGAAAATTCAAAAGAACTATCGGAAAAAACTTGACTTACTTACTCTTTGCGATCCCGGCCCTTATTTACGTAATTAGTCTATCGATTTTACCTGCAATCACGGTAGTTTATGACAGTTTTAGAAATTCTAATGGTTTTACATTAGCAAATTATTTAGCCCTTCCAAGTTATGGTCTTTATGGAGCAATTATCAATACTTTGATAGTCAGTGTAGGTGCATTACTGATACAATTAACAATAGCACTTGCAATTGCAATGGTTTTGGTGAAACCCTTTCAAGGGAAAAAATTCTTCTCGGCGATAATCATAATTCCCCTTGGAATATCGACAGTTGTAAGCGCATTTGTTTTCTCACTGATTTTTCAAGCAGTTGGTGGCTATGCCAATTCATTTTTAATTACATTTGGACTTAGGCCAGTGGATTGGTTTAGCTCAAGTTATTCGGCTTTAGGAGTAGTGATGATTTCTGACTTTTGGAAAAATACTCCCTTAGTCGCACTAATTCTTTATGGAGGTCTTTCTTCTCTGCCTCCAACTTTGTTTGAAGCAGCTTCTGTAGACGGTGCAGGACCTATAAGAAGGTTTATCCATATTACTTTGCCAAATCTAGCACCAATTCTTTCAATCGCAATGTTAGTGAGAGGGGTAAGTGAATTTAACATATTTGCGATGCCACTTGTGATAGTAGGTTACCACCCACTGATCATGAACACTTTAATTTATGAAAATTATTCATCATTAGCCACAAGGAATATATCATATGCAGGGGCGACTGTGCTTCTTGCCATCATTATGGTTTATTCTGTATTCGTAGTCAAACTGGGAGGTGCAAATCAGCATGTCAAATAATAGAACTTGGCCGATTTATGTTACGGTTGTAATCCTCGCCCTTATATTTTTCTACCCATTGTGGATTTTAACAATTATTGTGGTGCAACCGGCAGCACTGACCTTTTCTAAAATATATCCGGGGCAGATACCTCTTGCATTCACACTCTACAATATTGTTTCATCATTTAAGGAAGTGGATCTTACAGGGCCACTTTTAAGAAGTTTGGAAGTTGCATTTCTTGTTGGGGGTATATCCATTGGGCTGGGTGTTCCTGCCGGGTACGGACTGTCCAAACTGACAAACAGAATTTCAAACAAACTGATACTATTTCTCTTTATAATTAATATGATGCCAGGTTTGGTTATTGCAATACCAATTTCAGAGTACTTCCTTCACGCGAATTTAGATAACACTGTGTTAGGAGTGGCACTTGCACAGGAGCTTGTTGTGTTACCATTGTCTGTATTCATAATGCTTAGCGGGTTCAGAAGTTTGCCCAATGATCTTGAATATCAGGCAAGAGTGGATGGGGCTACCTTTAAAAATGTATTCATAAATATCTTGTTGCCTCTAATCAGGGTTCCGATATTGGTTGCATTTTTGCTTGCTTGGATGACGTCTTGGGATGAATTTACATACGCAGTTATTATAGCACCCATTGCACCTTCCAGATCAACATTTCCAGTAACTCTCTACGATTATGTTTCAAGAAATCTTCCACTGGAATCGGCCACATTTGCTCTGGTTGCAACAATACCTGTGGTAATTTTAGCAATATTCTTGCAAAAGTACCTAAAGGGACAGTATCTATCAGGAGGTTTAATAGGATGACAGAAATAAAAATGAAATATGAAGGAGTTTACAAATTATACGGAAATAAAAGGGTTTTAAACAATTTAAATTTGGAAGTTGAAGAGGGAGAGTTCCTGGTAATTTTGGGACCCTCAGGTATGGGTAAAAGCACTCTGCTTAGGACAACGGTTGGAATAGAAGACCTCACTGCAGGAAAAATAATTCTTGATGGAAAAGATATTTCCAAACTTCCCACGGATAAAAGAAACATAGCAATGGTGTTCCAGAATTATGCCCTTTATCCAAATATGAATGTTAGGAAAAATATTGAATTTCCTTTAAAGATGGCAAGACTGCCGAGGGAATCTATTGATAAAAAAGTTGCATCGATTGCAGAGGTATTGAAAATTGCTGACATCATCGACAGGCCGATAACGCAGATCAGTGGTGGTCAGAAGCAGAGGGTAGCACTGGCCCGTTGTCTGGTAAGAGAACCAAAAATTTTCCTACTTGATGAACCCCTTTCGAACCTTGATGCAAGAGTGAGATATGTAGCAAGAACCGAATTAAAGAAAATTCAAAAGGAACTTGGGTATACTTTCATATATGTTACTCACGATCAGATTGAGGCAAATTCACTGTCAGACAGGGTTGGCGTCCTTAAGGACGGCAAACTGGAGCAGATAGGAAATTATGATGAAATACTGAATGAACCCGTAAGCTCTTGGCTTGGAGATTTCGTTGGTGAATACCCAATGAATTTTATCGATGGAGACTTTCTGGATATGCCCGGCAAAATAATAGGCTTCAGGGAATACTGGATAAGGGAAGGCAAAAAAATTGAGGTTAACGTGGACGCAAGTCTGACTTCGGAAGGATCGTACTACCTGCAGTGCTCAGTAGGAGAAAAGCAGAACATAGGGGATTCAAGGCTGAGCAAAATTCTAGTGATCAAATCGCACAAGAATTATGAGACTGGGGAAACCTGCAGCTTTGACCTTAACCAATACAATATTTATGACAGTGAAGGCAGACTTGAAAAGATTGTGAAATAATAAGGATAGAAATATCTCAGGTCAGGAAACATTAGACCTTCAACCAATCTATTTTAAAAGCCCCTTATTTATACGCAGTCACAGTAGATTATTTAAAATGATTAATACGACTTATTTCTGGACACATCAAGGATTCTTGATTCGAGGCCGATAATCTTTCCAACGTTAACAAATATGTGTACATTCTGTACTTATGGCCATTTTCCAAAAATAAAAAAAAATATTTTAAAATGCCCAAATTACTTTGAAAAATTTTAAAAAAATAAAGATTTAGGGATTATCCCTCTATTGGAGCGTAGTTCCCTGCTGTGTAGTTAGCAGCAACCTGACTGTTGTAGAGACTTGTCAAGTAGGATACCATGTTAGAATTACAGGTTGAGAGGAACGAAGGTATTTTACTCTGTGACATGTGGTCCTCCACGATTTTTGTCCATGCATTATCCATCATAGTCTGCCATTGTGATATCCAAGCTACAGGGCTTCTAAGAAATACTCCGCCATTTATTGCTTTGAGTGATTCATTTGCGACTGTGTCAGTAGAGTTGTAGGCGCTCATTCCAAGTTTTGTCAGATTCACAGATCCTGGCCACTGGTAATACATCATCGAGTATGAATTCGAGGCCAGTCCAGTGTATGTTGCCCAGTATGAGGTTGTATAGTCTGGTGAGAAGTATGCGCTTAGGTTTTCAATGTAACTCATAGCTTGAATATCACCAGTATCATTGAACACCATTGGATTTCCTCCGAATTGCACCATCCACTGATATAACTCTGTTGGAGTGCTTCCTCCACCATGACCCTGGAAGTTGATTTCTCCAACGCCGTATTTCTGGTCCAAAATCTTTGCATCTGCATACAACTGTGTGTATGTAGTAGGAACTTTTGTTATTCCTGCTCCCTGCAGTGCTGTATAATCTACCCAAACCAGTGGGATGTTCACAAGTTGTGTCAGGAAATACACTCCACCGAACACCTGCGTTTCGTAGTTGTTCAATGATGTTATAGCAGAAATTGTTCCCTGCCCGCCGGTTATCTTAGACGACATTGCTGTTATGTCCGCCAAAAATCCGTCGTAGAAAAGAACTCCTACGTCCAGATTATCTATTGTCATAACGACATTTGCATGTGAACCGCCTGTTACCAATGATGAGACCTCCTCTACTATTGAAGGTGCTGTGATGAAACTTATCTGTACGTTGATGTTTGGATAGGCTTTCTCAAAGTTTGAGATTACAGAGTTCATATACGGTTCATCTGCAGCCGATATACTGGTGTAATATTCCACGGTAACAGTACTGTTTGATGCACTGTACAAAGTGGGCACAGAGGTACTTGGGCTTGTTGTGTAAGCTCCGTTATCTACTGGCAGAAAACCAGTTGCTGCTTCACATGCCTTCTGAATCGCAGGATTTAGAAGATATGCCATTAACTGTGCAGCTGCGTGAGGATGTGCAGCGCCTTTCATTTCAGCAATCACACAACCTCCCAAAAGGTGGTCGGAATTTTTGGGGCCGCTTACTCCCGTATACACATACAAAACATTTGCCTTGCCGGTCGATGGCTTAACTAAATTGTGATAGTCGAGTCCCACAAAGGATCCGACTAAAGCTACCACCACTACAATAGCGACAATGGCAATCAAACCATTCTTACTCTTTTTAGGAGTATCTACTGGGGTTTCCATTTTAGATCAATTATAACATGGAAAAAATCATATAAAAACATTTTTCATAATATATTAATACTAGATTTTCTAGTATAATTTTCAAAACAATTTAAACTTAAGTTCCTGCCCAATTGAACTGTTGTATTTTGAAACCCGATTTAGCCTGACAGCCGATCGTATCAATCCAAGATGACTGAGTGCCTGGGGAAAATTCCCGATCAATTCACCAGTGTTAAATTCAACTTCTTCCGAGAGAAGTCCTACATGGTTAGAGTGAGATAATAGTTTATCCATAGTGCTCTTGGCTTTCTTTATCCTGCCCATTAGTACCAGATCCTCAATATACCAGAATGATAGGAGCAAGAATGCATTGTCGGGAGAGTTAAAATTATCCATTATGTTGTATCTTTTAAATAAGTAATTGTCCACCATTAAATCTTTCTCAATTCTGTCAATCGTGCCAATCATTCTTGGATCTGAAGGAGGAAGAAATCCAAGCAAGGGGAGTCGCAAGAGAGAAGCATCCACTATTTTAGATCCATAATGCTGTGTAAACGAGTTTAGTTCCTCATCATACGCATTTTTTATTATATCATTTCTGATATATTCCTCTTCAGTTTTCCATTTGGCTATAGGACCGCTTAATCCAAGCTCTTTAGATAGTTCAATTCCTCTTTTAAATGCGGACCAGGCAATCGCTTTGCTATAGGTGTAGTGAAGGGGTTGAGTTCTAAATTCCCATATACTGGAATCTCCATTTTTCCAGAGATCAGATAATTTTGCAAGTATGGAAGTTACAAAATCCCAAAGATAGGAATTTACGGGACCACCAGCCTTTGCCAGATGGTATATTGCATTGATTAGACTTCCATATTCATCTATCTGCAATTGAACCGATGCAGCATTACCCACTCTAACCGGACTCGATTTTCTGTAACCTTCATAGGGTATTTCTATTTCCTCGAGAGAATCGTTAGAATTTATCGGGTAGATTGTTTTAAGGTCCCCATCCATTTTGACCCTTTCCATAACATCATACAAGAATTTGACCGCCTCATCCTTGTATCCAAGCATCGACAATGATTCTATGGCATATGAAACATCCCTTACCCAACAAAATCTATAATCATAATTTCTGTCTCCCCCAATAGATTCTGGAAGGCTGGATGTAGGTGCTGCAACCATTAAGCCTGTTGGGTCATAGACTAATCCCTTAAGTACCAGAGCGGAGCGAATAACTTCATTATTATGTAATATAGGAAAATTTCCCTTTCCAACCCAATCTTTTTGATATCTTATCGTCTGCTCCAATAGCTGGAAAGATTTGTAATCAGATGTTCTCATTACGTGTTTCATTCCGTAAAACAACACTATCCATCCACTGATTTTCTCTTCTGATGAAAAGTCTGAAATCAACTTGTTATTCTTGATATTAAATCTGAAATCAGAACTTATACCAACGGTTTCTGAATTATTCGAACTGAAAACATACCCGAATTTGTGCTTTTCGAGAGAGATATTCTCTTTGGAGAAGTGAAACGCAAGATCAATTTCAGAATAGATGCTTTCCCCCTCTTCCTGAATTTCTACATATCTATGTATTTCAGGAGAATTAAGAGTTGAATATTGAGAAGATGGGATAAAATCAGTAATTCTCATGATTATCTGTTCGTTTCTTTTGAATTCGGTGACGAGTACATTTGTACTGTCTATGTAATATTGAGCCACGAATACATTTGAAATATTTGCTGGTCTCAATATGAATCTTCCCCCTTTTTTATGGTCAAGTATGGAGTCAAACACAGGATCAGAATTGAAGTCCGGCAGACACGCCCAGTCAATTGTGCCTGACATCCCGACTAAAGCTGCTGTTCTGTTACTCGCGATCATCCCATGTTCAGAAATATTCAGATATTCCTTTCTGTTTGCCTCTTCTAGTGAGATATAATTTTTAATCATTGATTTAGCACCACGTAGAGCAACTTTGTTATAATTTTTATCTTAAACTTTCCTTTTAATTTGAAAAATTTTAATCGGTTCCTTTTAAAATTCAAGACTACTTCCCTCTTCACTATTAAAAATCGAGTACTTCAAAGCACTTCTATCAATTTTTTCAAAGAAATTCATCAATTTTCTTAAACGGGAAATTTCTTTATTGTCTATAAATCTATTTTTCTACTTTCTTGCTAATATAGTCTTAATATCTGACGCCCAGAGATGAGCCCTGCATACTGTGATTTCTAAATTGTTAACATATAATTTGGAGGTTTCCAGAGACGTCTTTTTAAAAGATAATTCTTCAATCAAATTGAGTGGTATGGAGAATGCCCTTTCCATTCCTTTTCTGGGAGTAAATTTCAATTCCCCATAAGTCAGTTTTAAGACACCCTTAGCGCTTTCAAGAAATGCTAGATCAGTTCTGACTACAACTTCCTCCATCTCCTGCTCACCACTTCTGTCATTCATTCAACTTTTCCTCTTCAACCAGGTTAACGTATTTTCCGGCTCTTTTAGCAATATCCGGTTTCTTTATCACAATATTCACCGCGTAAGACAGTGCAAATATTAGGTAGATAATTGAAGCAATAACTGCTTCTGTAATGGGAAACACCGGGGGATAAAGAGATTCGAACAGTACGTAAACAAAAATTACAGTTGCGACTACTGGAAGGGCATAATGCTCAGTTATATGAACAAAATTGTAAATCCCAACGTGTTTTTCTTTTAATCTATAGAACAGTGTAATCACACTGGTATTAAGCAACACATGGGTAATTATCAAACCGAACAATGCAACAGTTGTCAGAAAATCAAATGTTTCAGTAAGAGTGATGTACACTCTCGGGTCTGTGGCTGCAATTGTGAAAAAGGATGATATATTGTTTCCAAGTGATACATTTATCAAAAACGTTGTTCCAATTGCCAGCATAGATGCCACCGTTCCAATAAATAAAAGAGCCTTATGTGGGGTCACATATTTTTCATGAAGTTGGGAAAAGTATGACGGTAACACCCCATCCCTTCCCATTGCGAAATAGACTCTTCCCGCATTGGACTGCATTGCGACTGAATCCGAAAATGCAGAGTTAAACGCTACCAGTGAGAGCATAATCCCTCCAGCAATTCCTGTATATGCGGTTGCAACTATTATACCTGGTATATTCGCTTGGGCAAATTCTGACATTAAGGAAACCCCCCATCCCACGGTTAGGGCATAAGCAACTTCAGTCAGTACAACTCCTACAATGATAAGCCCAAAAACCAGACTTTTTGTTATTGCCCTGCTGTTGACCGCCTCCTCACCGAGTGGAGCAGATCCACCATAACCTATAAAACTGGTCAGTCCGAAAATCATTCCCAGACCAAGACCGCTTAACGGTCCACCGACTTTATTAAAAACTGCTGACTTTGTAAATGGGTTGAATACCGCAAGAGTATTATCCTTTGCTTCAAAAATAATCACCGCAGAAAGAACTCCGAGGAATATTACTTCAAAGAAAGCTGCAATCCTGACGTATTTCATTTGAGGACGAATTCCGAAGATTGAAAGCAAGATTGGAGCAACTATAAAAAAAAGTATAAAAGGAATCCATATCCATCCGGGCAATGCAATATTTGCAAAGTATTCTAGAACACCTGGAAGTACAACACCAGCCACATAAACCGGAATGGCGGCTGTACTAGCAATCTGATACATCACATACAGGAGCCCGCTTGTAATTGCAGGTGTTGGACCAAATGCTGTTCCAATGTAGCCATAATATCCACCTGCACTGGCATGCCTCCTGGATAAATGGTAGAGAGTGTTCACCTCCAGAAACATGGTTAGAGTTGCTATCAGGAAAGCCAGTGGTGTTAAAAAGAAGGCAAATGCAGCAGCAGAAGTGATGAAAGCAACAGTGTCACATGCAGGGGCCATAGCTGCGATTTCTTCAGCCACAGCTCCCCAAACTCCAACCTCTGATCTTCTTAGTCTATTATTGTCCACTCAATTCACTCCATTAGCATTGATAATATGAAATTAGTATTTTACTAATATATATAAAAGTTACTTATTTTCTTCGTGAAATTGAGTTATTTCCCTTCCATGTGGACATTTTTCCGGTTTACCTAATTTTTCAAACATTTTATCTACTGCAATGTGATCAATTTGAAAGTCAATCGTTTCTGATAGCAGGCATGCCTTGTCAACATCCATTCCATATTTTACCATTAGGGTTTCCAGAATTCTGTGGTTTTCCTCAATTTCGTGGAATATGTTAACTCCGTTTTTTGTCAGAATTATCATTCCTTTCCTGTGTTCTAGTACTTTTTTTGTTTCTAATCTTTTTACCAGATTCAGGGCAGTGGGGGGCCTAATTTCCATGGTCTCAGATAAGTCAATCAACCTATTGGGGAATGAGCCGCCAGTACTCTTTCCGAGGACAACCACGCAATCTCTTTCTTTTTTAGTAAGCTGTCTCATCTTTATCTCTTAGTATTATGCTAATTTAATTTTTCTATTTAAATTTTCAGTATGGTATTGCGAGGCTAAGAAAACTTGTACAGTTCAGTTTTGTTAAATGAAGCATTTAATCTTACTTTTCACAATTCGGTCCTCGGAACTCACTATAGTTTTGATTTGCTTTGTTTCTATGGAAATTTGGAGGTTTTCGAAGATTTCACTCAACTTAGCAACATATCCGATATAATGGGTTTCAAGTTGACATCCTATTTGCTGATCTGAATTCCCACCCAGTCTTTTGATTCGAACTTGAGTTTCGGGATAACTTTTTTGGCAAATTTCACACTGAAGCAATAGAAGACTGAGGAAACTAATTATTTTACCCAAATTATGTCGGTACGGGTTCACGTATCCTTCCTGGATATGGTATCCCTATCTTTTTAAGTTGTTTACCTGCACCTGTGGATTCTGACCTGAGTGTTATGGCCCCTTCGTCTATTTTCATAGGGGTCACCTTGAGAACTGACAGTATATCTGCCATTGCTGATACAGTTCTGACATACTCTCCATCCCAAGGGATTGGAGGTTCTAAGGTCGCTGTCGTTCATAGCGTTGCCTCTTTGTGGGTATCAGTGCTCCCCTTGCATACATCCCTGTCTATATGCAATCGATCTATGCCTT
>JAJZYV010000015.1 GCA_021797955.1 Thermoplasmata archaeon | reverse complement strand
GGTAAGGTTCAGTCAATAGAGATTTCAGAGGCAGGCAGAGATCTTCTTTTTGAGGAGTATTCACTGTTATCGGGAATTCTTGGGGTCAAGGATAAAATTGTTGTAGCAGGAACAGTGCAGAGCGGCATGGGTGAGGGCCGTTATTATGTTTCAAGGAAGCCATATGTGATTCAGTTCCAGGAAAAACTTGGTTTTATTCCATATATGGGTACTCTCAACATTAAAATAGACTCGTCTGAAGAGGTATCCCTAAGAAGAATCAGAGGTTACTCAGGTATTAAGATTGAAGGTTTCGTAACAGATGACAGAAGTTTTGGGCCTGTTAAAGCCTTCATGGGAACAATTTCCGGAATAAAATGTGCAGTTATTTTCCCTGAAAGATCTGTATACAGGGATGTCATAGAGGTAATTTCTGAAGAATTTCTCAGAGAAAAACTTCAACTGCAGGATGGAAACAGATTGCAAATATATGTTGATGTTTCAAATTGATACATCAATCTTTCCAGATTCAATATCATGAATCAATTTGTTAATTTTTTCTTCAACCTGAGTTTGGTTCAATCCGCAATCAAGAAGTTCAAGATATAGTTCAAAATCTTCCTCAAAATTCACTTTAGAACCCTGATAAATTTTAACATATCCGCAATGCCTCTCAGCATCGAAGTTTAGTCTGTAGTTCGCACTAATTGTAACGTTTGCTTTTTCTATGAATTTATTCATTTTGTATAAATCGCTCATCTATCCACCTAAATTATATTGTCAAGACCCTTTTCCCATGCCGTCTTGAATGTGAGTATATTCTCATTAATCAAAAGTCTTCCTGAGTCTGAAACTTCAATAATCTTAGATTCTAAAACTTTTCCCATAATCTCCACACGCACATCTCCAAGCATCTTAGTGAGTTTCTGGATATTCTCTGGGGCCACTTCTGCAACTATGCGGTTGCCCCCTTCAGCAAAGAGCTTGTTGTAGGTTCTGGAATTTGAAATATAGCTCAAATCTATACTTGCCCCTAATTCATAGCCAAAGCACATTTCAAGAACTGTGGAAATTAAGCCTCCCGAGGAGACATCGTGGGCCGAAAGTATCAATTTATTGGTAATGCATTTTAGAACATTTTCTTTTAACAAGCGCAATTCCTGAAGGTTTGTTCTCTCAAAACCGTGAGATGGATACCCAATACTTTTGAGGTAGACACTGCCGCTCAGATCATAATTACTTGACCCTATGAGAACTATTAAATTTCCCGGCGTTTTAAATTCTGAAGTTATGGAGTTTTTTACATCATCAATAATTCCTACCATCATTATGTTTGGAACTGGAGGTATGTCCGATCCTTTATAATTATTGTAAAAACTAACATTTCCTGCAACAACAGGTAAATGCATCTCTTTACAGAATTCACTGATAGCCCTTACGGAATCTACAAATTGACCCAGAACAGACGGGTTTTCCGGGTTTCCGAAATTGAGGGAATCCACTACGCTGTCAGGTATTCCACCACTGCAGATTACATTCCTTATGGCTTCTGAAAGAGTATTAATGGTTCCATGAAAAGCATCAATGGAGGTTGCATTTACATTGCACCCTGTCGTCATTACAAGACCAATCCTTGTTTCGTTTATGGCTCTAACCACATTACCATCGGAATGGGTCTCAGAATTAGGGTTCCCCGTGAATGGTTTTACAATTGTATTTCCTCTAACTGTGTGATCATATTGCCTTACAATATTGAATCTTGCACACACATTTGCATTGGAAATAACCTCCTTAATTGCTTTGAGGTAATCTTCTCTTTCAACAGGGAAAGGATACACCTTTACCCCCTCTCTTCTCGTCCTGAAAGGTCTAGCATATATTGGACCAGAGGTAAGGAATTGGAGTGGTAGGTCCATAACAACCTCATCCTCGTACAAAAGTTTCATATTTTTTCCAGAAACACTATTTCCAATAACAGATGTTTCAACATCCCATGAAGCAAAAATGTCCTGTATTTCTTTTAAATTCTCCTCCTTAACTGAAAGTAGCATCCTTTCCTGACTTTCGCTAATCCATATTTCCCAAGGTTTCATTCCTTTCTCCTTGGTTATTATTCTGTCGAGATGAATTTCACCGCCACAGTTTCCGGCCAGACACATCTCACCTGCAGATGAAGAAAGACCTCCACCTCCAAGATCTTTCATTCCAGATATGAGCTTTTTCTGATTTGCTTCAAGAACAGCATGAATCAACGGTTCCTTAATTATGGGATTTCCAAGCTGCACCGCTCTGTTTCTGTCCTTATCACCAGATTCCTGAACACGAGACGCAAAATTCACTCCATGTATTCCATCTCTGCCTGTTCTTCCTCCTGCAAGAACAAGAATTTCGTTAACCCCGCCGACCCTGCTTCTGCAAATTTCCCCCCTCTTTGCTATTCCCAGACAACCGGCATTCACCAGAGGTGAGCCCGTAAAACCTTCATGAAAGTTTACAGATCCAGAAACAGTGGGAATTCCCACTCTGTTTCCATAATCTCTGATTCCACCAACCACATTTTCTATTATGAATCTAGTAGTTAGTCTGTCTTCAGGTTTTTCCTGAAAATCTGTTCCAAAATAAAGCGAATCTAATACAGCCACAGGTTGTGCGCCCATGCATAAAATATCTCTAAGAATACCTCCGACACCAGTGGCTGCACCACCGTAGGGCTCCACTGCGCTCGGATGGTTGTGAGTCTCCATTTTAAGAACATATGCATAATTTTCATTCAAACCCATTACTCCTGCATCATCCTCCATTTGAAGAATGGTGTTCTCGGTTTTTAGGCTCTCGAAATATTTTTTAAGATACAATTTTGACGATTTGTAACAGCAATGTTCGCTCCACGCTTGTCCCATTGCCTGCAATTCAACTTCCGTAGGTTCTCTGCCTAAAAATTTAAAGTAGTTTCTGAGTCTTATCATTTCTTCCATATTGAGAGAAAGACCCATGGAACGATTCAAATCAAGTAAACTTTCATTGTTAAGATTAGTAATTAAAATAGTATCCTTCATTTTTACCATTCGCTGAAGATTAAGAAATTTCTTCTACTACTTTTACAGTGTAGCTATTAATTACAGGGTTAATGAGAATTTTTGAGGCAATATCTCTGGCTACTTCCAGTGCATGCTCATTATCGGAAGCTATATCCAGTTGATAGATTTTATAAATATTCATTTTTTCAACAGAATCATAGCCAAGAATGCCCAAGTTGTGAAAAAGTGTTGCTGCTTCGGGGTCTTCGACCCCCTCAAGGTAACCAATCTCAATGCGAATCTTAACCATAGAATGCGATGCAATATCAGAATTAAAGCTTTCAGGTTGGTGAGTATTACTATTCAATAATTTATCTAATTATACGCTATAATATAAATACCTATTCATATTGATAGTCCACATTTTTAATCGTCTGATAAAAAAATTAGCTGTTGTTACTTAGTTGTTGAATGAATAATATTAATTATTGGTCTTAAGGTATCATAAACATTGGATGTTTTTTCTGCAACTGTACCGGTAACTATAATATCAGCGCCTGCTCTTGCAATAGCCTCAGCAGTAGCTGAATCCCTGATGCCTCCGCCAACTATTAACGGTATATTCAATTTGACCTTCGTCTTTGAAATAATCTCCTCTGACACAGGCTTGTCTGCACCACTTCCTGCTTCAAAATATACCATCTTCATGCCAAAATACTCTGCCGTTAATGCATATTGAATGGCTGATTTAGTATCATCTCTTTCAATGAGCATTGCCTTTCCAACCCGACCAGCAGTCATACCAGGTTTAAATATTATGTATCCCATGGGAATTTTTTCAATTTTTGTTTCAGATAGATAAATTGCAGCCTTTCGTTGGTGCCCCACTATATATTCTATGTCGGAGGAGTTGAGAAGTGACATAAAGTATATGGCATCGGCCTTTTTTGTTATCATACTTGACGATCCGGGGAAAAGAATTATCTCCAGACCCATCTTCTCTTTAATCAAATCTGTTGTTCTATCAAGGATTTCAGGAGAGATTTCAGTGGAACCACCCAGCATTATGAAATCAGTTCCTGCTCTATACGCCTCAAATGCAATATCTGCACTACCTTCCGGACCTGAAGTAGCAGGGTCAATCAATGTCATATGTATCTTACCTTTCTTAAGAGCCTTCAAAATATTTTCATAAACACTCAAGTCAAACCACCCACAGCAAATGATACAAGACCCAAAATCATTGAGATTTTGGATGATTTCTGGGCCATGGTGACACTCTTGAACTGTATAACAGCAGTTACAATAAATAATATGTCACAGAATGTCAATGGAATTAGATAATATATGGAAAAAAGTCCGATAAAATATGGTACAAATGAAAGGATCACAGCAGTTACTATGAAAACACTGGAGAGCATTAGTGTTGATTTACGCCCATATCTTTTTGGAAAGGTAAGTCTGTCAAAATCACCATTCATATCCTCAACGTCTTTTATCAACTCTCTTGAGATGTTTGAAAATGTTGCAAGGAAGAAAAGGATTATCATTCTATAGAAATGGTCTACAGCGATCCCACCAAAGATAAATATTAAACCTACAAGAACGCTTATGACAATATTTCCGGGCAATCCACTCCTTTTTAGAGTGTATTCATACGAAAATAAAAGTAATTCAGCCAAAATTACAATCAAGCCGGATATGTAAGAGATAAATATAAGCGCAACTAGAGTTGAAGCAATGAAGGATATTATAATAGCTGTCTTAGCGCTATTTATTGATATTTTTCCTGTAACAAGTGGGCGATTAGGGTGATTGATCTTATCATTCTCAATATCGAACAGATCATTCATGGCATTTCCTCCCAACATTACAAGAATTACGGAAAGGGAAGCAAGAGATAATATAAACCACATGGAGAGTACACCGGTACCAAGGGAGATAAGTCCCGAAATGAATGTGGCAATTATGGCCATTAAGGCATTTTCCGGCCTTAGGAGTTTAACCCATGGATTCATAGTCAAACTTGAATTCTAAGGCTCATATAATCCTTAGCAAAAAATCTAATCATATTCTTTCGTTAATTGGAATGTTTTCAAATGCGTTTAAGTAATCTGTTTTTAATCCTGTAGGTGAAAAATGGGTTCTTTTAGTAACCGAAGCTCCATTCTGTAAAGCCATATCATTAGCTTTTTTCATACTTGGAATATCCATGTGATATCTTGAAAATATCTCACCAACATCGCAGAAGAGTAATGATATATCCTCATTCTTCAGCGCATTAAAGAAATTCGTAGATTTTTCAAGTACAAAGGGATTTTGATGGTTTCCGAAATTTGAATTGAAAATATTTTCTATGTTGCCTAACCATATGGGCCCCGATATTTCACCGGTATATGCTTTACCTATCAAATCCTGAAGGTTTATAATACCTAAGGATTTCAATGTTTCATCTGCCTTCGTAGCCCCTCTGAGGACTTTCACAAAAATCCTGTAATAATGTTTGTTCCAGAAAGAAAGTAATGGTTCTATTCCACAGTCAAGTGCAGCTGCTCTCCTGGCTATGGTTCCAATGAGGTTTCGAATGCCAAGCTCGTGTCTCATGAGTGACTTTGGGATTATTGAACCGTAGCGCCTAAGAGTCTTCTCAGGGATTGCACCGGAGAGCGCTGAAAGGTCGGTGGCCGTAAAGCCTATGTAACCACGGTTTTTTATATTGTTCAAGGAAAGATCCAGATAAGGAATTATGGAACCATATGGATCAACATCAATAAAATCAAAGTCATAGCGCGTAACCATTTGTTCAAACGAGGACCAGTGCACCTCCGCATCTGAGCTATTTGAGATAACATTTCTAGAGAGAAGCTTAAAACTCTTTTCAGATCTTTCTGATATAACTGCATGGGTAGACGTTTCTTTGCTCACCCTTATACCCCTAATACCGGTCGCACCAAATCCGTCAAGAAAAAGTCTGGGTTTAAGTATATTTAACATTATAATGGTCAGGTCACGATTCAATACCTGTTCCGGATTGTAAAACCCGGACTGTATTTTTCCGGGACCAGTTTCATTAAATGTATTCTCTGTCTCTACAGTAGCTGAACCTTCATCAACTTTCGTTATGGGTTCTCCTCTCCATTTAGTACTCTGAGTACTTTAAACGGGAGTATATTTCTGTTTATTGGTGTTATATCGAAAACTCTGACTCCCTCTAAGCTTCTGATTTCCTGCAGTACCGGGTTCCTTGATTTTTTATGTAATGTTACAATCAGGGGTTTAGTGTAATTTAAAGTTTCAAGGATTTCTTTTTGTATGTTCTTTGTGGTATTTTCCAGTTTTCCTATTTCATCTATGACTATTATATCCGCCACTTCTCTTGCCTTCTGAAGACTAGGTATTAGGATTTCTTCAAGGAGACGCGTATCTACCCCAAGTTTGTCAATTTTAACTCTGGAAACAAGGCCCTGTTCAGCGAATACAACTTTCCTCTTGGAATATATATCAAGGATTGAATAGCCCTTTAATTTTCCCTGGTCCGTAATCTCACTTACCAGAACTCCTTGGACTATCTTACCGTCGTGAACAAGAATGTCCATAATCTTTGTTAGCGCTTCTGCTTTTATGCTTCCTACTGGTCCTGTTATTCCTATTTTAACTGCCATTATTTAATCCTCCAGATACATCAATGGGTAATCCATTTCTTTGATGTAACGCAATCTGGCCCTAACGCTGGAATCCTTGTATTGAATATCTAAACTTACATCAAGCATATCTCCAGTAAGTGTGATGTATTTGTATGTTCCCTTGTGCCTATGAATATTTTCAGGGTTTATCTTCACAGATGCGTTCGCAACGAAGGGCTGAACAAGAACACTCTGCTTTATGGCCTCCTCAAGCGATTCTAAATTCGATAAACTCACTGGTGCCCCAACATATTGGTGGTAAATTGTTCCCAGTTTAATTCCAGCTTCGAATATGGCTCTTTCTCTGTTTGAGCAGTTAAAAAACTGTTCTGCAATGTCGGGCATATTCCACCTGAATTTCAAATCCGCTAATAAGTTTATTGTACGTGAAATAATAAAAGCAGGATTAGTACTTTGTGGGGTTTTTTCAGCAATGAGTATACCGTTTGATCCAAATCTTTTATTGTTCAAGTATGAAAAATTAATGCAATAGCATCATCTGTAAGGTAGAAATAGCATGTCTCATTACTAATAGAAAGGCTTTCGAAAATAGTAAGTGGAACAAAACGCTGTAATTTAAATATGTATTTCTTATTATGGGATAATCAAAATGGAAGTAGAAAAATCACCCAATGGAAAATTAAACAGAATACTGAAAAAATTCACTTACAACAATGCAACAATAGCCATAGGGCTTTTCTTCGTTATTTCTGGTCTTGCATACTATTTTGCTTGGGCGGAATATTTTGATGCATGGACAGACCCGGGTCTTTATTCTCTTGTTGTTGTTCTTGTAGCTTTCGGTATAATGGCCGTTATACTTGGAGAAACAAAGAAGAGAATCTCTCCAGAAAAGAGATAATTGTTAATCTATGAATTTTTTTTCAAAGTCAGTTGAAATGTAAGCCAGTTTTCTCAAATTTCCATTTGTATAATAGAAGAATTCAGAATAAGACTCGCCTTTTCCTCCCGAGAGGTTCTTAAAATCCAAATAACCGTATTCTGCGGGGTCTATCCCAGCATCCTTAAGATTTTCCCAGAATTTATTTCTAAATATGAAAACATTGATTGAATTCTCAAATATGGATTGTCCACCCTGACTGGATAAAAACTCACCAATTCCCTGTGATATGGAAAAAACTGAAGTAAGATAATGCCTTGACGATCTTACAATTTCTCCAAACAACTTCATGGTTTTATCGTATCTTAATAGAAGATGTGCCTCATCAATAATCATCAGTTTTCTCTTTGATTCAGATTTTTTGATTGAATCGAACATCTCTGAAAGACACAAGAGGAAATTACTTTCGGTTTTGGCATTCTCCATGAATCGAAATATTCTAATAATTTTATTTTTATTTGCGTTAGATGTCAATAAAATTTTGTTCGCAGTATCTTCACTAAAGGAGATTATTTCCACATCTGAATATGGCGATAGACTTTTACCTAAAAAATATTCATTCATTGGATCAAAAATATATATTTCGTCAGCAAGATCCAATAACAAATTTCTCAGAAGGATAGTTTTTGTAAAATAGCTTTTTCCCGATCCTATTTCACCAAGGATTATGGAATTAAATGAAGACCTTGCCCATAGGTTTAGAAAGATGGGTTTTCCTGAATATGAATCGAGTCCGATTAAGATCCCAGACGTATCAGGAACTGAATCAGTGAACCATGGTATGAGACAAACCAGTGATTGGCTGTCAATCAGATATGTATCGGCGTTTACAAAATTAAAAGAATTTAGTTTTCCCAAATAGGATCTGGGAAATCTCTTTTTCAAATTTAGTGATGCACCCATAAGCTCCAAGGAATTCCTTACCCTAAAGGTATATTCTCTAAGTTTTACCGGATTAGTACTTTCAGGTGATATTGTGAATATACCTTGATATATTGAACCAGTTTCACTGGAATTTATTTCATAAATTTTGCTGGCATATTTTTCTTCAGCAACAAGGCGTTGCGATGGATTCTGAGGATGCTTCTTTTTTTCAGACATAAGGTTTGCCCTTTTAGCTGCCCTTATCCTTCCAAAAATCTTACTGTCTTTTTTTAATTTATCAAGTGAATATACTACATCTAGAGGAACGGATAAGGCATTGATGAACTGCGAAATATCCAAAGTATTGGCGGGTTTGGAATCTGAAATTCGAATGTGTGATTTGTATCTATTTGAGTGAAAATATGATTTATAGATACGAACCTTGATCGGATTTATTGAGCGTTTCTTCAAGGAAATTCCCTCCATAATTTTTCCAGAAGTGAAGGGGGCATTCTCTTAAATTCCATACCTATGGATGCTAACTGTTCTTCAATTGTAACTATATCTGAATGGGTTTTTCCTTTCTTATCAACGCCGGTCTCTCTTTTTAAAAGGATAAAGTGTCTAAAATAGAATGTGTTCCCCATAATGTTCTTTATCATGGTCGAATATGATTCCATAGCGGTGTTTTGTTCATTTACAGGGATATCGGCATTGTTGAAGTTCATTGATATAAGTATTAAATTATCAGGCATTCGCATCCATATTTTTGAAAAAGAACTTTTGAAAAGGGTCTGCTCCCTAAGTGTCATATTTCCTATTGCATGTGGAAGGACCTCTATCCCCACAATTTCTGTATCTTTGTTTATTTTCAGTGTATTGAACTTTGTCTCATGACTATCCTTAACCAAAATAATTGCTCGAGTTCTGAAATACCTGGATATTAGAACAGAACAGGAAACCGCAGCAATTATGGCAACAACTATGATTATTGTCGGAATCCTTAAAACATAAGGCATGAAATCGTCGCTGAAATTTAGCAATATTGCTGTTAGGGCAATAGCAATCACGTACACCTCCAGATTAGGGTTCCGGGCATTACGCTCTCTGTGATTTAGATTTGGGGGTAAATTCCCAATATCACCACTATTATTCATACGATTCCACCGTGCCTAACTCCCTTCATAATTGTACGGTTGAATCTATGGTTAAAGAAGATCCCTTTTTCGTATCTTAACATTTTAACATTTTTAATATCAATATTCATTTTCGTTTCACCTATTTTAATATTGACCAGCTCTCCTCAATACACGATCTCAAATGAAATTCGCTAATCTTTGTGGAGCCTTAGAAGCTGTGTATATAGTTACCAATCTAACCTCTCAAATTTTTCACATTTTTCTTTAAATCATTAAATCCATTAAGCAGTCCTATCATCATCAAACATGTCGTTTAGCACCATTCTCCTCAGTATTGATCGAGGGGCTCCTATTCCATCGTCCTTCTATATTCCACATCTTTTTTCATGAGATCATTAATATTGAAATGGTAGGGATTATTTCCACCAATATTCCCAGATTGCTCTCCGCCTACGGAAAAATTTCCCAAGTGTACATTTGGTATTCTATCAGTGACAACTTGCATTCTGTTTCCAAGGAGACTAACACCAGATAGTATATCCAAACTCATGAGATTTCTGAACAGACCACCTTTAGTCATAAATATGGAAGGGATAAGACAAGCAGCCCAAAGAAACGCAAGATGCATAAAGAAGACGTCTGAATAAATGGAGCTAAGGTATAGGGCAATAGCAATAGGGAATGGGATAAGTGATAATTCGATAAACATAACCCATAGTTGTAACATTCTCTCATATAACTCAGTAACCACCATAAGTAATGAAACGATCGGCAATAGAATGATGAAAACTATGATTAGTGCATCTCTTAACATTAGAAAACTGAGGAGTATAAAGGTTGCAGCGAAATATCCTGAAGAGAGAAGAAGCGCTGAAAGTGTATTACCACCAGATGCCATATTGCTCAAATAGGACATAATTTCACTGGATGTCATTACGGACATCCAGTTTATTGACCCATATGCCCAGACACTATTAAATACAAGATATGAGAATTCGAGGATATACTTACTTATGTCCAGGGATAAAAAGAACAGAAGAATACCCAAACTCATTCTCCAGAATATTCTATTCAGATCTTCGCCTTTTCGTGTCATCATGATTTTTATGGAACTTAGGAAAATAGCAGAAAGTGCTATGGGAATCGCCAATTCATTTGTAATATGCTTAAAAAGCGGTGTGATAATTGTAAGATCCGATGATGAGTATGGAAATGCGTACGGTTGCCCAAGTCCATATGTAATAATGAGCTGCCATAATCCTGCCGAGGATGCTATTTCTGCTGACAGTAAAAAACTTCCAAGTGGGGATAGGAAGGATATTATGTTGAAAGACAAAAATCATGCACCAGTAGCAATAAAATTGAATATTCCGTAAATGAAACCACTAATTGCCAAAATATAAATTATGGTTCCAAGTGCTGCATATTTGACCCTGTTTTTTGAGTCGTATCTTTTCTGTTCATCAGAACTGAAAAAACCCAGCGCAATAGGTATCCAGAGAAGTGCTATAATTATTGCAGATACAGATATTACAACCTCAAACCCTCTTTGAAAAATATCCTGTATCGTAGTGTTTGAGCTTGCCATAGTTTTCACAGAGACAAATATTTCTAAATTCATCTGTCCCTGATTTAATCATATTATTAATTATGTGGTATTATCAAAGAAAATTAATATAGTCTATTTAATCGTACAATTAAAAATTTATAAGGTTATTTTACTTGTTGACAAATACTTAAGAAAGGTCGTAGACTTTTGCCTCTTCCTTGACTACATTTAGCCTTTCTGTTCTAATCCTGCTCCTTTCCTCTCCTTCCTTAAACCGTCTTTGATCATCTTCCGTTTCCAGTTTTAATCTCGGAACTAAGGTAGCTTTACCGTTTTGATCAATGGCAACATAGGTCAGGTATGCCTTTGTGGCAAATTTCCTTTCTCCCGTAAGGGATTCTTCAGAGAACACGTCAACTTCTATTTCCATTGTAGTTTTTCCAACATAATTTATTCTTCCTTTCATTGTTACTATATCTCCCATTCGGATTTGCGAAAGGAAGAATATACTGTCCATGCTTCCTGTTACAGTTCTCCTTCTGGAGTGTTTGAAAGAAACTATTGAAGCGACGTTATCAATCCACTCCACCAGTCTTCCACCATATAAAGCATTGAAAATATTCGTATCTGGGGGAAGTACGAGCCTTTCTATTGCAGTATAGGAATCTTTCCATGATTTTTGATCTTCACTTGCCATAAGAAGTAATGTAAAGGTAATATAAAACAATAAATTGTGGAAAGGTGAATTCCTCTCAAGAACACACCATGGAAAAGAAAATCGCGTGTGAGGTTGCAACCCGTTATATGAAGGATGG
Organism: Thermoplasmata archaeon; assembly: GCA_021797955.1. Next base: position 1,049 of record JAJZYV010000015.1, on the reverse strand, counting down.
CATGAACATCGGACTTGGAACCGGTTCAACTGTGAACGTTTTACTTGAAACAATCGATGAAATGAATCTGACATTTAAGAAAAGCACATTTGTCTCAACATCTGACAGAACAACGGAGAAGGCTTTGAAGATAGGTCTGAATGTTAATCAGGAATACAAAGGCGAACTTGACGTTTCAATAGACGGTGCAGATGAAATTGATCCCAATGGTAATTTGATCAAAGGTGGCGGAGGTGCTTTGACCAGAGAAAAAATAGTTGCGGCCAATTCACGAAATCTCATAATTATTGCAGATTCCAGTAAGTATGTGGAAACTCTGGGCAGATATAGCCTCCCGGTTGAAATATTCAAATTATTCTCTGCAGGGACCGTAAAAAAGATTGAAGCAATGGGTTCTGAGTGCAAAATGAGAGATAATGGAGCTTTCACAACTGAAAATGGAAATTTTATAGTTGATTGTAAATTCCATACCATCAGGGACCCGGTAAAAATTGAGAACACCATTAAGATGATTCCCGGAGTTGTAGAAGTGGGTCTTTTTGTGGGAATGGCTAATTTATCCATTGAGGGAAGAGAAGGAGGAGCAATTATTCACAGATATAAGGAATTGAATGGTCTATGATCCAAACTCATCAAAATTTATAGAAATTTGACATTTTTTTAAAAGATTTTTGATTATTGGTTAATTGTGTTTATTTCTTTTTTTCTCCCTTATATGATTTCAGCTCTTGAATTATATTCTGGATTGAATCTATCTTTTCGGAAAGATCCTGTATAATTTCCTCAAGAATTTCATCAAATTCTTTTGAAAGTCTGTATCCATGAACTGGTCTTCCCTTTCCTTCTTTTTTCATGTTACGTTTGTTGATCCAGCCCTTTCTCCTGAGCCATTGCATTGCAATTGAAACTTCAGGTTGTCTTAAACCTGTTTCCCGCTCAATTTCAACACTTGTAATTTCCCCTTTGTTTCTTATATAAACCAATGTGAAAGCTACACTTCTTGGTATATCAGATTCAGTTAGAAACTTTGCAAGTTTATTGCTATTTTC
>JAJZYV010000014.1 GCA_021797955.1 Thermoplasmata archaeon | reverse complement strand
CATTTAAGGAGCATTATGGGAATATCCACAATGGACCCAAGAAGCCCGGCCTGAAGACCCCATGGGAAAATAAAGACATTCAGGAGAAGTGATCCAAGGAGATATTGCTTTATCATGGATGAATACTTAATAAAGAACAGATTTCTCCCACCGTATTCGTATATCCTCCCTTCCTCTATCATACTCAGTTCTGAAAGTCCGTTGCTTTCAACAGGCAGCTTTCCCGTTTCAAAGATAAAGAATAGAAGGAATGCGATTGATGCCAGAATATGAGTAAGTGAAAGGAAAAGATAGCTGTTAGCGGTTAGATCGGCATTTGTTATGTATGGATTATTTGTGCCCGTTTCAATTGCCACCGCAAAAAATACCACAATAAGCGTTGGTTCTGCCAAAGCAGAGAATATGGCAGATCTGCCGGCACTCATTGCAGTAAAATTGCTGTTGTTGTCCAATGCACCTAATATGGTCAGCACAGATGCAAGCGTGAAGAGCATTGCACCACCAAGGAAATCTGCAAGTGGTGCAAACACCGTATATCCGGGTTGCACCGGTATAAGGAAGGCAAGCAGCACCATCAATGATAGAACTATCATTGGAGTATTCCTGTGAATAAAACCGGAATTCCTGCTTATGATTGATTCCTTCCGGAAATATTTTGCAAGATCGTAATATGGCTGGAAAATAGAAGGCCCTTTCCTGAATTCCGTTTTTGCCTTTATGTTTTCATAAATGCCTGCAATGAGTGGTGAAATAAATAAAATACCCAGCACCTGAACTGCTGATTCAAGAATAACCTGCAACATACATACCAGATAATTTCATAATAATGGAATTGTCTGCAGATGTTAATCAAATACTAAAAGTTATAATGAGTTTAAATAGCACTTATAAAAATATTGGAGAGATGTTTCTGTTTGTCTTTCAACTCTAAAAAAGGAAAATAAAAATTACTATGGAATTATTTCTTCCTTTTCTTTCCTCTTCCATACTATGAAGGATATTAATAACACCCCTACTATAGTTCCTATTACAGCATATATCTCCTCTGTGGTCAATACGGATGCGGGATTTGACTTGAATGCAATGAATATGGAAACATTTTTTCCGTTTATTAAAGGTGAACCGGATGTTGGAGATACAGTATATCCAGATACATTTCCAATCTTGTATGTGTGACTTCCGTTTACCGCCGTGAATATAATTGATGAATTTGTTGAGTTTTGAGTTAAACCATCAAACGTTACAGACCATGATGTCCCTGATTTTAATCCAGTTTCAGTAAATGTTACATTATACAATACCTTTGAGAAGGTGATTGCTTCAGATAACGCTTTTCCGATTACTTGGAATTCGTATGTGTTTGTAGCATAGATCTTATGAGGTGTCCCAATTAAATAATAATATGTTCCATTTGTGAGTTCCACAGTAAATGATGACCCAGCGGATAACAGTCCTGATGATGTTTGACCGGTTATGTTAACAAACCAAGTTGTATCAGAGGGTAAGCCTGTTTCAGTGAAAGTGATTGAATACTTGTACAATGCAAATGATACCGATTCGGTTAAAGACGCTCCATTTACAGTGAATGAACCTGCATTGGCATGGTATATCTTGTCGTTTGTTGCTATGTTGTATTGATATGTTCCGTTGATTAAAGAGAATGAATAGGATAAGGTACTTATTGCACCTGATACCGCTTCGTTAGAGAGATTCACATACCACAGATCACCTGATGGCAATCCTGATTCTGAGAATGTAACTGAATATGTGTAGTATGAAAATGATACCGATTCGGTTAAAGACGCTCCATTTACAGTGAATGAACCTGCATTGGCATGGTATATCTTGTCGTTTGTTGCTATATTGTATTGATATGTTCCGTTGATTAAAGAGAATGAATAGGATGATCCTGCAGCCAATTGACCTGAATCTGATGATGATTCACCTGTTATGTTCACATACCAGTAATCAGTGCTTGGAAGACCTGTTTCAGTGAGGGTAACTGTAAATAATTCTGAGAACTTCACTGATACATTAACAGTTGCTCCATTGATTGTAAAAGTTCCAGGTGCTGAAGATACTTCTAAACTCTTGTTTGATGTTGCGACTGTAAAATTATATGTTCCGTTCATCAAGTCGGTTGTGTATATAGAACCGGTAATCTGATGAGATTTCATGCCGGTTGAGAGGTTTACATACCATGAATTACCGTAAGGCAAACCCGTTTCATTTATATTTAATTTGAATAATTCACTATAAAATGGTATTTGAATAACATCAGACGATCCACTGACAGTGGTTTTACCGTATGTTGCACCATATGCATAATATTGCTTGTTGGAGGTAGTGCTGGTATAATTATAAGTGCCATTTACCAGATATATATTAAAAGTTCCAGCTTCATTTATTGGTCCTGATGATGCTTGACCGGTTATGTTCACATACCATGTTGCATTTGATGGCAGACCCGACTCTGTGAATATCACTGAGTATTTGGATTCTATTTTATTTGTAGAACTATTTATGACGGAGAGATTACCAGTATTGTGAAGATAATTTGTCATGTGTATATATCCATTTTCGGAATCAAATACCCCAGAACGAGAATGATTGAACGTACTTGTATTGGTACCTGTGCACCTATTTCCATGTAATAGACTATTATTGGAATGAACTCTGGTGTATTGGACACTTCCTCCCTTAACTAAATTATTACTTGAAGATGAGAAATGGATAAAACCTGAAGATGTTTCAGCGCTGTGTGGTATATTAGGTTCTGAATTTATATTTAGAGTTTCTGCAGATGTTGCTAAAAAGGCAAAGACAATTACAATGGAAAATATCTGTAAGATCAACTTCATTCTATAATAAGATATCTTCCCTATTTTTAATTTGGATGTCACGTATTAAATAAATGAGCGCTTTTAATCAATGTTCCAATGCTTAATCCCTGCACGATTTGTTTCGTCTAATATTTAATATCTATAAGGTCAACTTTGAATAAATTCCATAATATTTGATCAAGAGATTGAGCGTTAGAATTACCATACGCTGAATTAGAAACAAAATGACATATGACCATAAAATAAAATTAGAAATTTAGGAGGAAAGAATCACTTCTTCCCTGCAATCTTTACCCCGCTCATAATATCAACAAATTCCTTTTCTGTGAGTTTTCCTGTTTTCAGAACGAGATCCTTTATGGGCTTATGCGTTTCAAGGGCCTCTCTCACAATCTTTGCAACTGCATCGTATCCCAGATATGGGTTGAGTAGAACTGCTGAACCAAAACTCTTTGAGAGATTTTCCCTGCATGCCTCTTCGTTTGCACCCATGCCATCAATGAGAAGTGATCGAAGCATGCGCATTCCATTTGTCATTATATCCATTGATCTGGAAAGTTCATAGTCTATACCAGGCATCATTACATTGAGTTCAAGCTGGCCTGCCTGCACGGATAAATTGACAGATTGCTGAGCTCCAATTACGGAATGACATATCATATTCATTGCCTCAGCAATGGACGGGTTAATCTTTCCCGGCATGATCGATGAACCCTGTTGAACTGCAGGTATTGTTATTTCATGAATGCCTGCACCCGGTCCAGAATACATCAATCGAATATCGTTTGAGATTTTTGTGAGGTCAAGTGCCAGGTTGGTCACAGCATTCATCATTCTTGAGAAATCTGACTGGAATTCCATTATGCCGGGTAGATTTTCGCTCTTCCTGAAATTGTAACCGGTGAATCTTGATATCTCTGCCACAACCTCGCCTGCAAATCCTTGTGGGGTGTTCACACCTGTTCCTGTTGCAGTTCCCCCGGCATTTAGTTCAAGGATAAATTCTGCAGCCTGTTCCAGTTCCTTAAGGGCCTTTCCCATGGTATATGCCCATGCAGAGAATTCCATTCCAAGAGTCATTGGTGCTGCATCCTGAAGGTGAGTTCTTCCCGGTTTCTTAATCCCGGAAAATTCTTTAGCCTTCTTTTCCGTGGACAATTTCAAATCCTTCAGTTCTTTCACAAGTTTTTCATATTTGAATATGGTGTTGATTCTCATCATTGTGGGATAGAAATCGTTTGTAGACTGACTCATATTAACATGATCATTTGGATGAATAAATGAAAAATCACCCTTTTTTCTTCCTGACTTTTCCAAGGCAAGGTTACATATTACCTCGTTGCAGTTCATGTTGAATGACGTGCCTGCTCCCGCTTGAAATACGTCTATGACAAACTGATCCTTTAATTTACCGGATAATATGTCATCGCATGCCTCTACAATGAACTTCTTCTTTTCCTCTGGTAATGCTCCAAGTTTGTTGTTGGCAACAGCTGCAGATCTTTTGGCTGTTACCATTGCTCTCACATGATCAAAATCTGCGGTGATACCAGATATCTGGAAATTGTTTCTCGCTCTGAAGGTATTTACTCCAAAATACTCATTATCCTCAAGACTTACTTCGCCCAATACATCCCGTTCTTTTCTGGACATATCCATAAATCGCATTTCCATATTTTACATCTTGCCCTAATTCTTGTGCCAATCACATGCAGAGTTCACTGAAAACAGCCTGAAATAGAAGTTCACTGATAAAATCATAAATACATTATTGAGATAACAGATAGATAATAATGAATAAGAACGAAGTTATAGTAAGGATTGCAGGAGCCGCCGGTGATGGTGTTCAATCGGCAGGTCTCATAATGGCAAAGGTATTTTCACGTAACGGTCTTCACACTTCAACATATAACTATTATCAGAGTATCATTAGGGGAGGACAGAGCTGGTACCAGATTCGGGCATCTTCAGAAAAGGTGAAGAATCAGGGAGACGGTCTTGATATCCTTGTAACTCTGAATAAGGATGGCCTTGAAAGGCATACAAACCCCGAAATAAACGAGGGCGGGGCATCAAGCCTAAATGGCATTGCAATATATGATAAATCGTTGACAGGTTTTAAGGAATATACGGACAGGATAAAATATTGCCCTGTTCCGCTTTCTGAAATAGGTCAGAAATATAGCAAAAATCCGCTTCTAAAGAACACTGTTGCCCTTGGGGCTGTTTGCGGTTATCTTTCTGCAGATTTTGAGGTTCTGGCTGATATCATTAGAGATCAGTTTGGAGGTAAGGGTGAGATTGCAGAACAGAATGTGAAGGCTGCAAAGGAAGGTTATGAATATTTTGTGAGTACTTACGGCAAATCAGATAAGAAATTACAATACAAGAAAGAGACCAAATATCTCCTTGCTGGAGGAGATTCTGCGGGTCTTGGAGCAGTAAGAGGCGGTCTGAAAGCATTCTTTGGTTATCCTATGACACCGGCATCATCTTTTCTGCATTTTCTTGCACAGCACAGCAAATCTCTTGATGTTTTTGTAAAGGTAACAGAGGATGAAATATCGGCCATAAACATGGCCATAGGGGCAAATTATGCAGGAGTACGCGCAATGACCGGAACCTCTGGTGGAGGTTTTGCACTGATGACCGAAGCTGTTGGAATGTCTGGTATGATGGAGGTTCCTCTCGTGGTGTATGAAGCACAGAGAGCTGGACCCTCAACAGGATTGCCCACGAAGACTGAACAGGGTGATCTGCTTCAGGTTCTGGGAGCCTCACAGGGAGATTTTCCTAAGGTTATCCTCGCACCAAGAAATGTGGAAGAAGCATACTATATGATGAGTGAAGCTTTGAATATAGCTGAGATTTATCAGTTACCTGTTCTTTATCTCACAGACCTTTACCTTGCAGAACACTATGAAACCGTTGACAAACTTGATACAAATTTTAAGATAGATACAGGAAAAATTACAAAAGATGGTGTGGAGAATTACAGAAGATATGAATTTACCAGCGATGGAATCTCATTCAGGGCCTTACCTGGACAACCTGGTCTTATGCACAATGAGGATTCCGATGAACACGATGAAAGGGGAGATGTGGTAAGCGATGCGGTTACAGATCCATACCTGAGAAAGCTTGCAATGGAAAAGAGAATGAGAAAAATTGAGGAGTATGAGAAAAGCATACCTCCTACACCAACATATATGATCAAGGATGCTGATAGTGTATTAATCCAGTGGGGCTCAACCCAGGGAGCTGTTGAAGAAGCTGTTGATATTCTAAGAGGAAAGGGGGTGAAAATTGGCGTTATTGAGATAACACACCTGTACCCTATGAACAGAGATATTTTAGAACTGGTAAAAGGAAAGAAACACATCATATTCGTTGAGAATAACTACACTGGTCAATTGAGAAGGCTTGTTATGTCGGAATTCAGCATAACAGGGGATTTAATAGTGAAATACGATGGAGAATCATTCTATCCTGGAAAATTGAGTGAAGAAATAGAGGCAATAATAAAGAGATGAAAATATGACAACAATAAGTGATTTTAAAGGAACGGTAAAACCGGATTGGTGCCCAGGCTGCGGCAACTTTGCCCAACTTACAGCCATATCTGGTGCACTTGCAGAGTTGGGAATTGAACCCAAAGACACTACTGTAGTTTCAGGTATCGGATGCTCAAGCAATCTGCCTGAATATATTAGAGCATATGGTTTCCATGGTATACACGGAAGACTCCTTCCTGTTGCAACTGCAATAAAATGGGTTAATCCAAAACTTACTGTTATAGGATATGGAGGAGACGGAGACGGATTTAATGAGGGGACTCAGCACTTCTTCCATGCTGCAAGGAGAAATACAGACATTACATACATCGTTTCTGACAACCAGATATTCGGCCTTACAACGGGACAGGCTTCGCCAACTTCAGAAATGGGAATGAAAACCAAAACAACACCAGATGGAAACCTAGAAACTCCACTTGATCCTATGACATTTGCTCTAACAGCAGGTGCAACGTTTGTTGCAAGGGCTTTCTCTGGAGATGTTAAACAGCTTCAGTTCCTTATAAAGAAAGGGATACAGCACAAAGGATTTTCATTCATAGACGTTTTCAGTCCATGCGTTACCTTTAACAAGACAAACACCTATGACTTCTTCAGGAAAAGGGTATACAAACTTGATGAAACGAACCACGACCCTAAGGATTTCTATAAGGCATATGAGAAAGCCAAGGAGTGGGGAGATAAAATACCTACTGGGATATTATATGAAGTTGAAGCTTCAAGATACGAGGAAAGAGATGAGGTCTTGAAAACTCCTCTCATAGATCACCCTGTTGCTAAAATAACCCCTGAAATTTTAAGCGAATTTATCTGATATAACCAATTCTAATTTATAATAGATAAATTATCTTTTTTATTTCATTCCTTTTTATTGTTATTGGATGCACTTTTAATTTCCAACAAGATATAGAATAAGCTAATATATTCTAATTTAATTAGTATAATGCTAATTAACAATGATCAATAAAATGGATTTGACAAAAAAAGAGAGAGATACGATAATTGCTGTCGGTAACAGTGGAAGCAATGACTTTCCCTTGAGACTGGTTGATCTTTCGTTGCTTCTGAAGGTGAAGCCTCCCACTGCACTTAATCTTGTTCGCAGACTTTCTAAAAAAGGTTGCCTCAAAGACGCAAAAGGAATGATAATTTTCACAGATAAAGGTAAAAAAGCATACATGGAGCTGGTGGAGAATCATCGGGTAATGGAAACATTAATGGCCAATTCTGGAATGGATCCAGATAAGGCATGCATTCTGTCAGAAAATATAGATTACCTCATAGATCATATATCAGTGGATAGAGTTTTCGATAACCTGGGAAAACCAAAGATTTGCCCACATGGTAAGAAGATTGAGCAAATGCACTGACCAATTTTAAAATTATGTTTAGATTTTTTTCCGCACGTTCTCTAAGCTATGATCCCGCTTTCTATCTATTGTTATTTTCATAAAATGACTGTTTGAAATGACTTGTTTGAATAGGTGTTACCTTCTCTTTTGGTTATTGTAAAAACAACTTTGAACATTCCTGCACATCGTCTTTTCAGGTTGATTGCTCGATAACCTTACAACTCTGTCCCATAATATTAAAAAATTTTCATCCCATTAACTTTATACTGTGCCACGCTTGATATTTGCCTCCCAACATTCCATAAGCCTTCAGAAATAATCTCTTTGCCATGAGATAGACCTTGCAACTGGCACGAGTTCAAACCTGACACTAAAATGCTTAAATTGAAATTGGTCAATTATTGAAGGCTTAATGTTGTTGCGAGATTATCAATATGAACCTGAGGTTCCTTAGAAGCTGTTATATTGATGGGTTCGAAACAGTTAATTTCTGAGTTTTACTCCTCGTGCAAGATTAGGTTACAATTTAAGAAGTTTTTAAGCGTAACAAAATTTACTATGTAATTCTATAGATGCTAACAACCTACCCATAAATTTTTAAAACCATAGGGCAGAAATCAAATTCTGAACCTAATTGAGAATTATTATTGAATATAGGTATACCCTTTCAATTGCGCAGCAAATTTACAATTTGAATCTTTTTCTAAATGTTTGGAATTTATCGTTAAACTGGATCAATTGAATTAATAGTGATAGGCATCAATATTCCGAATGAAGAAGACAAAAAACTTGAAATTAATTAAAAGAGAGAATTAAAAATAGAAAATTAAATAAAAAAAATATTGGGATTGTTAAAGATTTTACGATGCTTGTGCATAGGTCAAGTCGTTGTACATGAAGTACGCTCCTACCCACATGGTATTCACCTGATACTCCTGTGCTTGTTGTTGGTTTACCTTGGTAGACAGAACTGTCCAGACATATGACTGCACTAGATAGACGTAGAAAGTCATGTTTATTAACATTTCATTCATCTTGTGGAAGTACATCAATGCTGTTGTGGTTGATGGGGCTAACGCTCCGTCGTAGTACCATGTAGTCATCTCTGTAAGGTTCCTTGACTGATCCTGCCCTGATGCTGTGGCGTGTAGGGAATTTGTCGTGTTGTTACCAAAGTACCATGGGTTGAAATCGTTTGGTCCCGGGTATGTAGATGAATTCACTGGTAAAGCCATTGGACCCATATAGTCTGTCGGGAACGGATAGTCAGGAGCCCAAGCAAGGGTATATATCGGCATAGGATTCTGTCCCTGTACCTGATTTCCGATCAATGTTGGGAAGGCTGTTGGCTCTATTGGGAATGTTGCTCCGGGGATTACATCAGATAGATATGCTGCCCAACTGGTTGCTCCGGCTTGGTCTGCTGGATCTGGTGAAAATATGTATATTGGTATAACAAGTGGTTTGCCATTATACAAAACGTTTCCTCCAGACGTTGATAGACCCAGCGCAGAGCCATCTTTACTCATTGTCATATTCCAGTTTTCTCTGGCCATCTTCAGGTTGAAGTATGGAACTCCCTGAGTCAGGTTATTCAGTTGAGATATGGACTGATATCCAAGCATTCCCTGAGGAAGCATACCTGCAAAAGCCTGTCCAAAGGTTGTGTTAAACAGTGCATTTCCTATATCTGTATTCAAATACTGAGTCTCATTGTATGCATATGCGAAAGCCCTTCTTGCGTGCAGACTTACGAATAGGTTATTTGGCATATTTACGTTTGCTACAGTCTGCTTTGTCATTGTCAGGTTCACGTTTGCATTGATGTTGTACCATTCAATATCCAGTGATGCACTTCCTATGGCAAAAACAGTTTTCGATTTCTCAAGACCCTGAACTAGGTTCCAGCTTGATGATGGAATTCCTGCTGCCTGTGCCTGTCCGCTTGAAAGGAGTAGATATGTTGTTGATGAGCTAGCTATATATTCGATGTTCACGAACTTTATTGTTGGAGCCAGTACCCATTTATTTGGTGATACGAAATGAGGATTTGCCTCAAGCACGACTTTACTGTTCTGTGATTCACTGAATATTTCATATGGACCGTTAGCATCCACTGCAAATTGAACTTTTGTGTTCCAGTTTTGTGGGAATCCCTGCTGTTCATATGCCTTGAATCCTGTTGCATTCCACGTTATTCCTGCTCCCTGCTGCTGTAGCCATGTGGCACTTGTAATATATGTTCCTGATGCAAAGAATATTTGGTAAACCAAAGCTTCAGGCATTGGATGCTGGAAGTGTATGGTTATTGAGTTCGTTGCATTATCCACTGTCATATTCTGTGTTATGTTCCAGAAACTCATACTTGAGTAGTAGTTTCCTGGGAGTATATACTGAGCTATAATCCATCCGGGGTTTGCTGAGTTTGCAGTGAATAATAGGTCCCTAGTCAATGAATACATTACGTCCCATGCCGTAACTGCCGTTCCATTCTGGAATGTTGCATTTGGGTTAACTATGAATGTATAGTTCTCCCCTGGCTGGATAGACACATTGTATGATGATGCTGAATATCCTGCAACTGCTGAATTTACCGTCTGTACGTAAGTCTTCGTATTGTTGTTAACTTCACCGTTGGCGAGGGTTGGCAAATTCTTTGCAAGATTTGGTGCGTATGCCGAGGAGTTGCTTCCCTGATAGGTAGTGAGAGTTCTGTACGTATTAGACAAAATTTCGCCACTTACTGTATCATATGCCAGTGCTGGATCAAGTGTTCTGAATCCGCCGGTTTCAAGTTCTGCGTTTACGAATGTTCCTGAAACTGTGTTAACTGTAACTGCCTGCTGATAACTTATTGTGTTATAGGCAAATACTGCAAAATCAAAGAATGATATTGTTGTGTTTGAACTGGAAACCTGACCAGTTGAACTTACCATTCCTGTTAATGTCTGTACTTCAACCTGATAATATCCTGTGCTCAGGTTCGTAAGATTCAGAATTGAACCTGCTGTGGTTATTGAATAAGAACAGGTAGCTGCATTGAATGAGTACGGCATAACATAACTGGCATATACTTTATTGGAAAGGGATGATGCCTTCAAGACTGAAACTGTTTGCCCGTAAACAGAGAATGCTGTGTTTACTGGAGGTGTATAATAACCTATTGCAAGTGAAACGTTCGACATGCTTGCGTTTGTTGAGAATATGTTCTGTGATGTTCCAACCACGCCCGTAGAGTATGAATCTATTGGTGTGGCAAATCCAACGGATGCGTTTTCAGAAACTGTTGGATTTGGCGGAATGATTGCTACCAGTCCATTTGGCGTTGGATTTGCAGAAGTAAATTGTCCAGTATAATACATTAGATAACTACCTGGGTAATTATACGTATGCTGCAAACTCACATTACTTGGATCTGAGGTTATATTCTTCGATGTGCCGTCTCCATAGTACACGTTCAGATAGTTAAAACTCGGAACGTTGCTTACACTAAAGCTATATGATGTCCCTGTTGTCGTTGTGCTTACAGTTGGGGTCGTCGTTGTAGATGTTGTCGTTGTTGTAGTAGGTTTAATGGCGTAAGCGACTGCCAAACCCGCTATTATTACAACCAGAACGATGATGATAGCTATCCACTTTGTGTTACCGGAACCTGAGGATCCAGTAGGTGGCATGATATCATCATGACCTGATTCCATTTTATTTTCTTCGTCTGTCATTTTTTTCCTCCTTTATAGAGTCTCTGGCAATAACAAAATTATCCTATATATACTTTACCTGCTCTACTATGGCGGCAATAAACCATTGATATTCCAGCAATATTTTATATGATTTCTTATTGAAAATACTGTGTGGCGAAAGGTTTATTAGGGCAGTATCCAGATTGATACTATAGAGAATATAATCATGTCAATAACAGTGAGGAAAGAAAAGAGAAAGAACGGAAAGGAGTATTACAAGCTTTATGAATCAAAGCAGGTAAATGGAAAACCGGTGACAAGATACATTGGATATGTGGGGAAGAATCCGGGATCGAAGGATGAGATCACCGGAAAGGACATATTGCCATATGTTGAGAGGTTGCTGGATATGGGGATGTCAGATGTTGAGATAAGGGATATTTTAAAGAAGATTGGCATAGATTGTGATATATCTCCCATAACAAAGATCGCCCTTGAAAATGACAGGAAACTCGGAAAAATGTTCATAAGATTGAAATGAAAATCGTATTCCGAACTATCCTGAGGAGATGTCCAGACTGCAATAAAACACTGAAAGCACATATAACAGAGACAAGACACATAATATCCATTGATAATGGCATATTCACCGCCATGCATCGCATTCGCAGATGCAGGAAATGCAATAAAATATTCAGATCTGAGGCACTGGACAGGATCATAGAGCCATACTGCACTTATGCCAATGATATAATGATCGATGTTGCCATGAAGAGATTCATCGATGGCAGATCATGCGGTGAGATATCAAGGGAATCAGGATATGGTATATCTGAGAGACAGGCAAGAAATCTCAGCAATATGGCACTTGAGATAATGGGCACAATACACGATGAAAGCTTCCAGATTCTCAGGAATGCGTTATCGTCATATATTCTGCAGATCGATGGCACCGTTGACGGGGATTTCGCCATGATTGTTGTGGTGAGGGATGCAGTATCAGGATTCACCCTCTATTCGGAGAAATGCTTTTCTGAATCTGAACAGAGCATCACAGATATCCTGAACCGGATCAAGAAGAGATTCGGAATTCCATCAGGAACAATAAGCGATATGCGTGCAGGTATTCTCAACGCCATAAAAAAGGTGTTTCCCGGTATTCCGGTAAGGGTATGTTTACTCCACTTCCTCAGGGATCTGGGAAAGGATCTCATGGGAAGCATGCACACCGATCTTGGCATGATGATCAACCGCATGGGGATTAAATCCCGCATAAAGAAGATATTCAGGGATCTGCCCGAATACGACCGGAAGTGTCTTTATGAATTGGAGTCGGAATTCTGCACAAATACCCCTGCCATGGAGATGATGTGCATACGAAGGATAATGGAACCTCTTATGGTAACAGGCAGTTCCGGTTACGGCTTTCCATTCTCGCTGAGGCATTTCAATTTCTATAATGCATGTGTGCATGCGAAGAAAGAACTCGACGATCTCAAAGCTGTTGCGAAGGATAAGAATGCGTTGAGTACATTGAAGGAACTGTCCGATCTCATAGCGGTCGTGAGTGAAAAGAGTGCAATCCATGATCTGGCATCACGTATGGGAAACGTGAATGTCACGTTCCAGGGACTAAGAAAGGCGTTTCATCTTCCTGAAAAGGGAAAGCTGTCAGAGAATACCAATGATGATAAGATTAGTCATGAGAACTGCAATATATTCATCGGACAGCTTCGGGAGATCGTTAAGAGTGGATGCGCTCAAGAGATGGATATCGTTAAACAGATTATATCTGCATACGAGAAATGGGAAAAGCATCTGTTCGCACAGAATAAGGAAGGTACAATACCGAGGACAAACAATTCGATGGTGAAATGTTTTTCGCATAATAGGACAAATATGAAAATTAATTAAGACACACATCTCATGTTTAAAATATGACAGAAATTAGAAGAATATACAAACCAGAAGAAAAAATGAAAAT
>JAJZYV010000013.1 GCA_021797955.1 Thermoplasmata archaeon | reverse complement strand
TCAGTGATTCCTTCTGCTCTGTATTTTGAAGGATCATCGGAGGTTGAGTGTGGTCCGATTCTGTAGCTGATGGCTTCAATTAACACCGGACCCTTACCGGATCGCGCTCTGTCAACGGCGTCCTTCGCTACTTTAAACGTCTCAAGGAAATCATTCCCGTCTACCTTGACACCATAAGCACCATAGGCCTCGGCTTTTTTCCATATCTCAACCTTGGTTTGCTTTTCAACTGGAAGAGATATTGCCCACTGATTATTCTCACAGAGAAATATCACAGGAAGATCATAAACAGAAGCCAGATTCATGGCAGCATGAAAATCAGGTGTAGAAGTTGAACCATCTCCAAAAGTTGTTACAACCACTCTATTCTCCTTTCTATGTTTAATGGCATAGGCTGCCCCCACGGCAAGAGGAAGGTTAGTGGCAACAGGGCTCTGAACCGACATAAAATTATGATCCTTGGCGTTGTAATGCGAAGGCATTTGCCTTCCCTTGGCTGAATCTTCGCTGTTTCCCATTATCTGATCAAGGAGAACTTCTACTGGAACCCCCCTGTGAATCATGAAAGGCACATCTCTGTAATATTCGTAAACGAGATCATCTGGATTCAAAGCCATGGAAACTCCAACCTGGGTAGCCTCCTGGCCAATAGTTGGAGTATAAAACCCGACCCTTCCCTGACGCTGGGCTGTTACTATCTTTTTATCGAACATTCTTGAAAGTATCATTGAACTATACGCTCTCAAGAATACATCTTTTTCTTCCTGACCATTAAAAACTTCTGTCATTTAATCAACCTCCTGGAAGCCCAGGCTTCTGCAGCTTTATATGATGTTCTCACAAGCGGCCCTGAAGCCACAAAGGAGAACCCTTTTTCGTACCCTATCTTCTCAAACATCTTGAATCTCTCCATTGAACAGTATTCAGTAACTTCTATCTGTTTCTTTGATGGTCTCAGATATTGACCGATGGTTAAAATATCCACACCCACACCCCTTAAATCATCCATTGTTTCCTCAACCTCATGATCCAACTCTCCATGTCCGAGCATTATGGATGATTTTGTTATAAGCGTGTTATTTCTCTCCTTGAAATATTTCAACACTTTTAAAGATTGCTCATAGTTAGCTCTATGATCTCTAATCTTTGGAGTCAATCTTCTTACAGTTTCCACATTGTGTGCCAGAACATCTGGATTAGATTGTAAAATATTCTCCAACAGCTCTTCATTACCTGAAAAATCTGGTATGAGTGCCTCCACGAGAACCCCTGACATCCTGATCTCATTGATCACTTTGGAATAATGAACGGAACCCTGATCTGGAAGATCATCACGGTCAACAGATGTAATAACTGCGTATTTTAGATTCATTGCAATAACAGAATCTCTTATCTTTGCAGGTTCATCTGGATCAACAGGCAGCATTCCACCATGTGTTACCGAGCAGAATCGGCAACCTCTTGAGCAATTGCTTCCAAGTATCATGAATGTAGCTGTGCCTGAATCCCAACATTCGGCTATATTGGGGCATCGTGCTTCCTGACAAACCGTATGAAGGTTTTTTTCCATAAGATTATGCTTAATGGAAATATAATTTTCCCCTGAGGGAATATTAACCTTAACGTAGCCTGGCTTCACGTAACATATATAATTAATCCATATACTAAATTATCGATGTGGTGCTGTTCTTTATATGCCGGATGAAAGAGATCAATGGCTGTAACCTCATTAATAAACCTTAGTTTTAATGGCAAAGGAATAAATAACTTTCAACAATAAATGTTCATGGCAGAAAATCAGAAGTGCTGGCTTAACGGAAAACTGATCCCATATTCAGAAGCAAATGTTCCAATTATGACCCACTCACTTCAATATGGAAGTGGGATTTTTGAAGGCATAAGGGCATATGAGACCCCGGAAGGTCCTGCGATATTCAGATTAGATGAGCATGTTAATCGTTTCATGAAGACCGCCAAGATATATATGATGGATCTTGGATTTACCAGGGAACAGATAAAGGAGGCAATTATTGAAACTGTAAGAGAGAATCATCTAAAAAGTGCTTACATCCGACCTTTTGCATTTTACGATGACTCCAAAGTTGGAGTTTCAACATACGGAAAGAAAATTAGTGTGTTTGTTGGAGCATTCGAATTTGGGAAATATTTCTCAAACGCTGATGCCGGTTTAAGATGCAAAATATCATCGCTTAGAAGGTTTGATTCCTCTTCGTTGCCAACTCAGGCAAAAGGGAGCGGTAATTATCTCAACTCTGTGCTTGCAATGAAGGAAGCCAGGAGAAGCGGGTTTGACGAGGCCATAATTCTTGACAGGAACGGAATGGTCGCAGAAGGGCCCGGAGAAAATATATTCCTTGTAAGGGACGGTAAATTAATAACGCCAGGAGAAGACAGTTCCATTCTCCTTGGAATAACAAGGATGTCCCTTCTGGAAGTGGTAAATGATATGGGTATCCACACAACTGAAAGATATGTTCACCGTGAGGAAATTTATGTTGCAGATGAACTTTTCTTCTGCGGAACAGCTGCTGAAATTACACCGATTCTCAATGTAGATGGATTAGATATTGGAAACGGAAAAGTTGGTCCTCTTACATCGAAGATAAGGGATAAATTCTTCAATATTGTTCAGGGAAAGGATAGTAAATATTCAAAATGGCTTACGCCAGTAAAGTAGCAGGTTTAAACTCAGGTAATTATTTTAGAAAATGGAACAAAATCTCTCAGAATAAGGTTCCAATCCTCATTTTTTTCTATTATATCTGAAATTATGCCGAGCATTGTTTTTGTATCCTCTTTTAGTATGTAATATTCCGCAACCCAGAATTCACCATCAAATCTGTTTATCCTTAAAAGATAATCCAATCCGTTCTTTCTCGATTCTTGTTCAATATCCTTTATTATTTTATTTTCAGTTTCCGCTTGATATATCCTCTCCTTTACATCTATGGGTATAAAATTGGATTCATTTGGGTTTATCTCTCCACCAAGAATGTGTATTATTCCATTGATCTTCCCTGAGACCACTGATTTGATTAATCTGATCCATTTTGTTCTTACTGAAGCATCTCCTATATTTAGCACTCTCTCAGGAGGTCTGCTGATTAAACTTACCAAATAAATCTCGTTCTTGTCGTTAATCTCCTGTACTATATTGAATAATGAATCTCTCCGGCCTATATCCAGCACAGATATATCATGATTTTCAGACGCGGCCTTTAAAATAAAATCTGAAACGTCTTTTAATCTTGATTCATGGAAGGAGAACCGGAGTTCTATTTCGTTTCCATTCATCTTAATGCTGTTAAAATATACTGACGGTATATTCATAACTTCAATTAAGGGTTCAACATATGATTCCTTCTTGAATTCCATAATCCAGTAATCATTTGCTTCAACACTTTCTGTGGCGGTAAGAAATATTTGAAACTCTCTATCTGGATTACTCCGTTTTGGTATAGAGAATCTAATTAGATTCTTATCCTGATCGAGTTGACCCATTGCATTTATCTTGGCTGTAACAGCAAAATTAAATGGTTGTGAATTCTCTTTCATGATAAGTTTACATGTAATAAAGGGAGTATTATCCCATTCTTCAATAAGCATGCATTTATATTTTAAATTACCCTAATAAGGTTTTGTAACACAATTCTGCATGATTTCAAAATTAATATATTGCAATTTGGTATGGTAATTGTGAACGAAAATCTCCATAGGAAATTAGTATCAAGAACAGAGACCCTCAGGAAGATGAATGAAGAGATGGAAAATACCATAGAAGAGCTAAAACAGTCTGTCATCCACAATAGGAACATTTTGAATGGTATAAAGACCGATTATGAAATCTCAGAGGCATGGCTCAAGAGGCTAAAGAATTTAGCTGGTGACTCGGTTTATAGGGGGGCAGAAAGATGATTGATATGGGAAAACTTCAAAATATAGTATTCATAAGTGAGGATGAAATAAAGGAACTCATGGAAAACGAGGGAGAATACAAAGAATTGGTAAGGTTGCTGATGGAAGAGCACAAACAATATATGGATAACCTGGAAGTTGTTTCAAATATCCACTCACAGCTAGCTGCGATTAACTATGATGTTCATGAAAAATTCATGAATACTCACAAGAACTCCATAGTTGTTAAATCATATATGGCAGAACTTAAGATGCTTGGAATTCCCATTGGTTCTGATCTGGATGAAATAAACAGGATTCTCGATCATTACTTAATACTTCATGAATTCCAATAGGAATTAATCTGTCAAAAAATCCTTAGGAAATTTTTGTTTAAATCAAAGTTTGTGCAATTATGTAATGAAAGTATTAAAAATGAATCTAATCCAGACGTTTGGCAATAACTTCACTTAAATCCTGAATGTTCATCTTATCTTCCCTGTTTGTTGTTTTTCTTGCGTCGTCTAGCATGGTCATACAGTATGGACATGCAGTGACAACTGTTGAGGCATTAATCTTATCTGCCATCTCTATACGTTTATGGGAAACCATTGTACCTTCAGTCTCCTGCATCCATAGTCTGCCTCCGCCGGCACCACAACAGAGAGCCTTGCTTTTGTTTTTCTCCATCTCCTCAAAGTTTTCTGTGAATGATCCGATAATCTCTCTGGGAGCATCGTATATCTTGTTGTATCTCCCAAGATAACAGGAATCATGGTATGTATACTTCTCACTGGAATCTGAGGTTAATGCCTTTACGCTTATCTTCTTATCACTGATGAGCCTGTTAATGTATTCAGAGTGATGATAGACCTCAAGTTCAACACCATATTCCTTGTATTCATTTTTCAATGAATTAAAGCAGTGTGGACAGGCAGTTATGACCTTGTGAATCTTCTTTTCCTTGAATGTTTCCACATTCTGTTTAATCATCATATCTGCCAAATACTCATTTCCGGTTCTCCTTGCCGGATCACCCGTGCATTTCTCCATGCTACCTAGAATGGCAAATTTAACCCCTGCTTTTTTAAGTATCTTTGTGACAGATTTTGCTATATCCTGATTCCTGCGATCATAGGATGCAACACATCCAACCCAATACAGAACATCATAATTTGCATCTGGATTCTTTGAGAGGTCAACAACTTCAAGATTTTCTGCCCAGTCTCCCCTCGTTGAAGGGTCTATTGCATAGGGGCTCGCATAAGATTCAATATTTCTGAAAAGATCAAGGGATTCCTTAGGGGCCTTACCCTGATTCAGAACAAGTGATCTTCTCATATCTATTATTTTAGGTACATGATCAATCATTACAGGGCACTGCTCAACACATGCCATGCATGTGGTGCATGACCAAAGGTCTTTTTCCAATATGGGATCTCCTATGACCGTCTTGAAGACTTCATCTGGATTTCCCTTGTTCTTCCTATATTCCTTGCCCTGGGCCATAACGGTTTCTCTTATGTCCCAGATGATATCTCTTGGTGAAAGTGTCTTCCCGGTCATGTTTGCAGGACAGTTATCTGTGCACCTGCCGCATTCTGTACAAGAATAGAAATCGAAGTAATCCTTCCATGTGAAATCCCTGATGTCTGTCGCACCAAATCTTGTTTCTTTCTCAAAATCTATTGGGAGAGGTGTTGCCTGAGTACCTGTTGAAAAGAGGACATTAAAGGGAGCTGCAAAGAGGTGAAGGTGCTTTGATCTGGGTATATAAATAAGAAACACCATGAAATCCAGCGCATGAATCCAGAAGGCTGACCAGAAGATGTAATATACATATGAAGACGGTGCCTTAGGAATAACCGAAGCCAGAGCATATGAAAAAGGTTCCAAATAATGGGGTGCTCCGGATCGAACTACAAACGTATATCCACTCAGGAGCCCCTGCATGTCAAGAATTGACATTATGAAGTAAGTGACCATGAGAAGCCCTATGAGAACTAATATAAATGCCGCTTCAAAACCGTTGAATCCTTGATATCTCTTTATCTTAAGCCCCCATCTCCTCACGGCAGCATAGATAACATCTGCAATTACTATGCCTGCAAATATATTAACGGTGAAGAAGATGATATCAGTGAGTATACCTGGAGAAAATAGCTGATGACCAAATATGGTAACATAGAAGAAGTCAACTGAATATGCTCCAAAAACTATAAAACCCCAAAACATAAGCGCATGCATTATGCCCGCAAAAGGGTCTTTAAAGAGCTTCGCTTGAAGGAAGACATTTCTTATGAGTATGTAGATCCTTCTCCCAAGATCAAGCTTCATGCGAGGCTTTTTCAACGGAATTTTTAATGCATCCCATAGGATTTCATACAGTTTATAAAAGAAAGCGAACACAGCAATGAGTATACCTGCCAGCACTAGAATCGAAACTAAATTCATATCAAGGCACCATTATTGGATCCTTCAGATCCTATTTTGTAGATAAAGGTAAGGTTAAAAAAGTAATCGATTTCGACATACCTTTCTTATGTAATGCAACAATGATAAAAAGAAAAAATTAGGATAATTTTTCCACAATTTTTGGAATTATCTGGTAGAGATCACCTACAAGACCATAATCTGCTTCCTCGAAAATCGGAGCAGTTTTATCTTTGTTTATGGCAATTACGATCTTGGATCCTCTCATACCTGCTATATGCTGTATCTGACCTGATACTCCTACTCCCACATATATGGCAGGTCTGACCTTTTTCCCTGATAATCCTATTTGTCTATCTTCGCCCAGCCACTGATAATCAAGACACACAGGTCTGGAACCTGCAATTTCACCGTGCACAGCTTCAACTAGTGGTTTGACCGATTCAATTCCTTCCTTCTTTCCTAGCCCCCTGCCAATGCACACTATAATTTTCGCATTTTCAATGTTACTCCCCTCAGCTTTCTTGGACTGTCTGCTGAGTATTTTTATTTTGGATTGCGGAGCTTCTATGGAAAATATTTCTGATTTCTTATCAGACTTTATGGCATCTGAAATTCCCGGAGAAACTGTGAATATCTTAGCCTGGGATTCTTCTTCAAGAACGGTTTTACCTCCCAGATAGAATCTTTTCGTTTTTGCCTTTGAACCATCAAAGGAGATCTCGTTGATCTCTGGGACTATTCCTGCACCCAACGCCACGGAGAGAATACCAGCTGCTTCTCTTCCCAAAATGGATGAACTCAGGAAAATATTATCGACACCCTCTTTCTTAAACAATTCTTCCAGAAGCTTTGCTGCACTGTCAGAAAGGATATCACCCTTAATGGAATATAACTTTGAGGCTCCAAAATTTGAGGCCTCAGAAGAAGACTTTTCAAGTCCGACTCCAATAACCTCTCCTTTCTCCCTCAGGTATGTAATCATCTGGCTGAGGGAACCAAGATTTTCAGAGAACACTAAAAATTTCATTTCATCCCCTCCTTCAATACTTTTACAACCTCTGGAATACCTTTATCCATATCTTCGAAAATGAGTTTTTTACGCTCACTTCTTGGTGCTTTATTAGAAACAAGAGTTACTGCCTTTGAAACGACGGGAGCTATTTTTTCTGTCTTTATGGGTTTTCTTCCAGCTGCCATAATCTGCATAACTGGTGGAAGTCTTGGTTCGTTAATCTCCTGACTGATGGAAACAATTGATGGCAACGGAGATTCTATCTCTATGTTATCCTCTTCAAGGATTCTGGTTACCTTTACTGTTGTTTCTGTTACCTCAATCTTCCCGGCGTTTCCTAAGAGCGGTTCGTTAAGAATGCCGGAAAGCATACCAGGTATTAATCCAGTAATTGAATCTGCTGACTGGTTTCCAAGGATTACAAGATCATGTTTGATTTCCTTGATTTTTGACGCAAGTATTCTTGCAGTATTGGCGGGATTATGTTCCTCATAACCATCAATGATAATCCCTTCATCCGCTCCTATTGCAAAGGCCTTTTTCATTATAGCTGAGGATTGTTCATTGCCAAGGAGAATTGCGGTTACTTTTCCCTTGTATTTTTCTTTTAATCTTACAGCTTCTTCAACAGCATGTTCACTAAGAATCTCAACAGTCTTAGGAACATTCTTTATCATTGGTTCCCTTGTGTTGGAATCTATCTTTACCTGTTCCAGATCAGGCATCTGCTTAATCAGAACTATAATGTCAACCATTTTCTTTACCTGATTGGAGATGTTCTTACGTTCTTTATATTTTTCCAATTAATGTTAAGGTCTTGTCATGAAAAGAGAATTTATCAGCATTAACAATGCCGAAAAAATACCCATAATTCATAAAAGGTTCAGAATCCTTTACTTTAACTCATAGAAGTCGCTAATAAAAAACGGTAACAAACTTCCATAAGGTCATCAAAGGGGTAACCTAAAAACTAAATAGGGTGTAAAATTCCTTTCTTGTGGAAAATAGCAGGAGATTATCAAGTCATGCAACTGCTACTATTATTATAATGGCAATAATGGGCATACTGGTTAACTATGTAGAAACTATGATCACGCCGGCTTTGCCCATTTTAAAGTCAGATTTCAATGCATCATACGACTCTTTATCATGGATTATAACAGCATATGTAATTTCAGGTACTGTTTCAGCAGCAATATTCGGAAGACTCGCTGATATGTACGGCAAAAAGAGGATCTTTATGCTCTTATCTCTGATATATGCCATAGCTGTTTCTTTCGGAGGATTTGCAACCACGCTGGAGGAATTCATAGTCATCAGAGCGGTACAGGGTCTCGGCATGGGAATGTTCCCTGTGGCTTTTGCTTTGTTGAACGATCAGGTTCCAAAGGAAGAACTACCACTTGCGCAGGGTATATTGAGCTCTACATTTACAGCAGGGGCAGCGCTTGGGTTAGTTCTGGGTGCATGGATAACTCAAACCTATGAATGGGAATATTCATATCACTCTGCTATTCCTGTGGCATTTGGCCTTTTAATTGCTTCTTATCTCTATTTGAAGGATAACAGTCAAAGAACAAAATCGACAATAGATTTTCTCGGCATAAGTCTCATATCGAGTGGAGTTGTCCTATTGATACTTGGTCTGTCTGAAGGGCAGTCGTGGGGATGGTACAGCCTTTCTATCGAATCATCGTTCTTCATGTCAGTGGTTCTTCTACTTCTGTTCATACTGGTTGAATCAAGAAAATCGGAACCGTTTATCAGTATGAAGCTGATGAAAATCAGAAATGTATTTTTATCAAATTTTACGGGACTCTTTGCCATGGCTGCCATGTTCTTTCTCTTCTACAGCGTGCCCCCGCTTCTTGAAGATCCATCGCCGGCAGGGTTTCAGCTCAGTATATTTAATTCAGGTCTTACAATGCTCCCGGCAGCATTGGCATCTATGATTTTTGCCCCGGTTGCAGCGGTTGTGACAAAGAGGTTAAGTCCTAAAATTTCCATAGAAATCGGAAGCGTGGTACTCTTTCTTTCATACATAGGTCTCTACTACTTTCGGGCATCGCCACTACAAATTACTGAGGATGCTACAATTCTTGGAATAGGACTATCTTTCATATTTGTTGGAATGATTAATATCCTTCTGGTATCAACACCATCTGGAGATGCAGGTGCGTCAACAGGTATGAACGTGGTATTCAGAAATATCGGCTCTGCAGTAGCGCCTGCAATAAGTGGTGTTTTCGAAACGATGTATGAGATCAAGGCAATTTCCGGTTTGAATTCCAAAGGCATTCCGGAATACTCATTGTTTCCAGATCACACGGCTTTCAGTTATATCTTTCTTACTGGGATGCTGTTTCTTGTAGTCTCTATTATTTTTACTTTATTCATGAAAGTACCTAAGAAAGAGGGAAGATAAATTGAAATGGTTGCAGGAGCAAGTAACGATTTATTGCATTAATAACTCCATATGTAACCCTTAAATTTAAAAAATATGTCGAAATCGAAAGATTATTTTAACCGATTCATAATACATGGTACGGTAATCAAATGGCAAAGGAGAATGAAGTTTATATAGTAGGTTACAAAAGAAGCGCGTTTTCGAGATCGAGACCGTCTGAACCTGAGCGCGATGCATTCAATAATATTAGGATGGATGAAGCTCTTGGATTGTTGATTAGGAATATCATTAAAGATACAGGAATAAGAGAAGGCGAAATCAATGATGTGATAACAGGATGTGCATTGCAGGCAGATGAAAATTGGACGTACGGCGGAAGGCATCCAGCTTTTCTTGCAGGATTGCCATTCAACGTGACAAGTATGTCTCTTGATCGTGCCTGTTCATCCTCATTGAATGCAATAACCATAGGTGCCATGGAAATTATGACCCAAAATGCTGAGATTGTTTTTGCAGGCGGAATGGAGCATATGACACATATGCCGTTAAATAACAATCCTCACATCAAGCCAAATATGAAACTTTTATTGAGGCCAGAATATGCTAAATATCAGATGAGCACATCATATTCAATGGGTTTAACAGCAGAGAAGCTGGCAGAAAAATCTGGAATATCAAGAGAAGAAATGGATAAATTCTCCTATGAAAGCCATGTTTTGGCAAGGAAAGCACAGGAAAATAATTTTCTCAAAAGAGAAATTCTTCCAATCAAGGTTGAATATCAGGGTTCAGAAAAGGCAATAGACGAAGATCAGAGCATAAGGAAAGATGTAACACTTGAAGGATTTAGTAGTCTTAAGCCTGCGTTCAAGGAAGGCGGGAAAATAACAGCAGGAAATTCATCACCGTTAAATGCAGGAGCATCTGCCGTTGCACTTATGAGCGGCAAAAAAGTTGATGAATACGGCATAAAGCCAATTGCAAGAATCAGATCATTTGCATGGGCAGGTGTTGATCCATCAGTAATGGGAGAGGGCCCCGTGCCTGCCTCAAAACTTGCTCTTCAGAGGGCAGGACTTTCAAGCGACGATATCGATCTATGGGAAATCAACGAAGCTTTTGCCGTTGTTGCATTGAACGCAATGAAGGAGCTAAAAATTCCCAGAGACAAGGTTAATGTAAACGGTGGAGCCATTGCAATAGGTCACCCACTGGGAGCCAGCGGAGCAAGACTTGCAGGAACGCTTGCAAACAGCCTTGCAGATAAGGGTAAGAAGCTTGGACTTGCAACCCTTTGTGTAGGCGGAGGACAGGGATATTCTACTATATTGGAGAGGATGTGAATGGATTTTGAGTTAAGTGATGAACTGAAGGATTTCAGGAAGATGGTAAGGGAATTTGCTTTGAGCGAATTCACCAGTGAAGTAGCAAGAAAACGTGATTTCGAGGAAAGCTACCCTGATGATTTAAGAATTAAATCTTTGCAGAAGGGTATTATTGACTTTGCTAACCCATGGAAAACTATGGTTGCAATCGAAGAGCTCTGCAGAGTTGATGCAGGTCTTGGAATATCCGTAACAGTTCCATACTTCGGAGCAGAGGTTATCATGTTGTTTGGTAAAGATGCCCAGAAGGAAAAATATCTTTCGGAGGTCAACAAGGGAAAGAAGATGATGGGCCTTGCTGTGACAGAACCCGGAGGAGGAAGTGATGTCGCTGCAAATAAAACTGAAGCAGTGAAGAGCGGGAACAAGTATATACTCAACGGATCTAAAATGTTCATAACCAATGGTCAAATTGCTGACTTTTTTGTTATGCTTGCCAGAACTTCTAAAGCAGACTCAACAAAGAAGCACAGAGGTATGAGTACCTTCATTGTTGAATCAAAATTTAAAGGGTTTTCATCAAATAAACTTGAGGGAAAACTAGGAGTCAGAGCAACAAACACAGCTGAACTGATCCTGAACAACGTGGAAGTTCCGGAGGAAAACCTCATAGGAGAGGAAGGGAAGGGATTTTATTACATAATGACATTTTTCAACATTTCCAGAGTATTTGTTGCAGCTCAGGCCATAGGAGTGGCACAAGGAGCGCTTGATCGTACGCTGGAATATTTGAAAAATAATGCCCCATCTGGTGAAATGCAAAATGAACACGTTCAATTCACACTCTCCGATATGGCAACAAGAATTGAGGCTGCAAGACTTCTCATGTATAAAGCGGCTTCTTATCTGTTTCAATTTAAGCCAAATCCCACGATAACCAGTATGGCAAAAGGCTATGCTTCAGAAACCGCTGTTTTTGCATCTGAAAAGGCCATGGAACTCACAGGATTATATGGATTAAGTGGAGACCTTGAACGATATTTCAGAGATGCAAAAATCATGGAAATATGGGAAGGAACAAGCGAGGTGGAGAAATTGATTATAGCAAGAATGCTAGAAAAGGAGAGTGATTCCAGTGAATGATGACTTAAAACTAATGAAGGAAACAGTAAGGGATTTTTCAACAAAAAACATTGAAAATATAGCATTAAAAATAGAAAGGGAAGGAATAGACAAAGATCTTCTGAAAAAACTTGCGGAGCAGGGATTTTTGGGAGCAACAGCCCCGCAGGAATACGGAGGGGCAGAACTGGATAATGCATCTTATAGAGCTATTTTAGAAGAACTTTCATCGTTTTCTCCATCTGTAGGCGTTCTTGTATTTTTATACAATTCCATTGCTTCCAAATTATTGAAGAAAGGAAAAGCTGGGGAATATCTTAAGGAAATACTCTCAGGGGAATTAACCCTTGGTTTTGGATATGGAGAGATACTTGAGGGTTATGGTAATTCAACTGAAACAAAGGGATCTGATGGAAGAACAATACTGAAGAGAGATGTGATTTTTCCAACTGCAACGAAATTCATTGTTCTTGATGATACTGGAGAAAACCTGATCCTCTCGAATGGAAAAATAAGGAGAGCGGAAAATAAAAAGTCTTTGGGAATCAGGGGGTTAGGTATATCTGATGTACTCATTGAAACTTCAGGCGCTGAAACATTAGGTAACAGATCAGATATTGTTAAAGCAATAGAGGATTCAAGTCTTGAGATAGCGGCTATTTATCTGGGAATAATCAAAGGTTCTCTAAATAAAGCAATAGATTATGCCAAGGTTAGAACAACCTTTGATCATTTTCTGAAAGATTACAGCCCAGTGGCATTCTCTCTTTCCAGTTTGAGGGCGGAGGAAGAACTCCTCAGATCTTACATATATGAATCTGACGCAGACTTTTCAGGAGGTTTGAGCGCCTTGATTTTCTCTGAGTCTCTGTCCAAGAGAGCAACAAAACAGGCCCTTCAAACCCATGGGGGATACGGATATCTTGAGGACTTTGGTGTTGAGAAATTCTATCGGGACGCAATGACGATCAGCACAATGTTATTCAGAGGAAGAAGAGATAGAAAGCGGTTGAGTGAAGAGGTTTTTGGCACAGAAGCTGGAAATCTATAGCTTTAACCAAATCATTTTTTTATCCAGATTGAATTTATTAAAATAATTTTGCAATCACAATGTTATCTCATTTCTCTTGGGAAGGTTCAAAATAATTGAGAAAAAAACTGAATTGAAGAAATTAAAACAAAATTAGATACTATTCAAATAATCTGAAGGGCCTTAGAATTCATCATCAGATTTTTTTCTTCCGAGAATCGCACCGCCAATAAAACCTCCTATTCCTGGGATAACCAATCCATCTGAAACTGCTTTACCAATAAAATTATAGAGATTTGTAGTAAGCATTCCTCGAACATAACCTGATTCTGCAAGGACACTTCTAGTGACTAGGGAATTTCCGGTATAGGTGGTCAAAAGCGTTACGAATGAAGCATTTGGAATTATATACAAAGCAAATTCTATGGCTATTGTGATCACAACGCCTGCACCTATGAGTGCAGATACTATTCCCCTTAACTTCCCACGTGCAACTAAACCTCCGAAAATTCCAGGAATAATCCATCCTATGAGGGGAAAGTAGCCCATTACCGCGAGGCTCGCTATTGTGGCAATAATACCAAAGCCTACACTTCCGGTTGATTCGTCGTCTGCCATTTGCATAATAACGCACTGGTATATATTAAACTTCTTTGCATCTCTCCGTTATGGAAATGTATTCCCTCAAGACAGAAAATTGAAATTATATCTTATGGGAAGTCTTATATTTTTTAAAATATAGCCCATAGGTAGCCAGGTAACATGATCAAAGCTAAAAAAAAGTCGAACAAAAGGTCCCCCCGTTCTAATAAAAAAAAGAAGGTCATAGACGATATTAATTTTGATATTCAGAAGGTGGATAACATATATCTGGGGGAAAAAAATGTTATTCATGTTAGGGTTACCCCAGAGAAATACATTAAGCTGATGGAGGCTACTATAACCGATCCTCTTCAAAGGCAGTCAATACTAAAACCAAAGAAAATTTCAAAGGGCAATTTTGACCTTAGGTTTAAGCCAAAAGAAACTG
>JAJZYV010000012.1 GCA_021797955.1 Thermoplasmata archaeon | reverse complement strand
GAATATTTCAGAGCTTCTTGGATGTGAGGTTACAGTCTGGTTACTAGGACAGGGACAGGAAAACCTCGTTCCGGGACAACGTTTCGAGGGGACACTAGTTGGAATTGATCAGGGGGCTTACATCTTTTCTGTCCCTTCAGAAAAATCAGATGAATTTGTAATACTCCCAGTGGGGATGTGTCGTGTTCATGCTAAAAGAAAATCATGAACTTATTGGAATGATATCTGGAAGTTCATGACTTCATAGGTTCAATTAGATCCATGAGGGCAAGCATAATCTCTCCTCTTTTTTTGTCTGGATCCATGGTACTGAAACGAGCTTTCAATATCAAGATATATGTGTTCATGGTGGTTTCATCCACATACATTGAAAATTGATTATCATAATCCTTCAGGGAAATAACAATATTCTCAATTTCTTTGGCAATTGAAGCGTAGGTAATGTATTTGGGAATTTCATACCTTGCCTGAACTATAACGCCATTCTTCCTTAGAATTATGGCACTCTGGATAACAATGGCATTGGGAATTCTTACAATATCACCTGAATTAAGCCGAAGAGTTGTATAGTTTATTGTAAGAGCGATCACTTCTCCTCCATAACCGGTAGCTTCGATCCTGTCTGTTGAAAAGAATTTTGGGAACAAGGTGGGAAAAGCTCCGCCATATTGCCATGTATTGATAAACACGTGATCTCCAATTTTGAAAGGTCTCACAATGGTCAGAAGAATGCCTCCAAACTGGTTCGCTAACACGGATTGTGATGCTAAACCAATAATCACTGAAACTATTGATCCACCAAGGATTAGGGATGATACATCAATACCAAGCTGTGCCATCACTGCCACACCTAGTATGAAATAGCCCAGAATGCTGACAATGAACAATATAGGATGTGCCCTTGCCGGAGACATGTATTTGTACATGTACTTACTGAGCACACCAAGAACTACCTTCAGGATAATGTATATTATGATTGCAACAAAAATTGCATTCACATAACTTGAAAAATTAGGGGGTATTATGGGAAACACAAATGTAATAATGTATACAAACACAAAGAGAGAAATCATAATTGCAATCATTCCTGCAATTGCCCCTGCTACATTCCCTTTTCTTTCGCCCGCCATGATCTTAAATGGGCTCTTTATTTATTAAAGTAACAATATTTTGCATAGCAATAAGTTGATGTTACATGTTATAGCATAAGAAATTTGACTTCGCATTCTTTTACTGGAAAATATTTAAAAGAAATACATGATTGGGGTGAGACGCTCATTATGGCAAAAAAATCTTCTTCAAAAAATCTTCTCGATCAGGTTGAATATTCAAGGAATATATTGGAAACAATAGGAAATACACCTCTCATATTGCTTTCAAAAATAGGTGCAGGAGTTAGACCAAAAATACTTCTTAAAATGGAAGGATTTAATCCTGGCGGTTCGGTGAAAGATAGAATTGGTATTTCAATGCTAAACGATGCAGAAAAGAAAGGACACATCAAAAAAGGGGATTTTGTGGTAGAACCCACATCAGGAAACACCGGTATAGGTATGGCAATGGCTTGCAAAATACTTGGTTTCAATCTCATCGTAACTATGCCAGATAAGGTAAGCGAAGAAAAGAGATCCATACTTAGAGCATATGGGGCAGAGGTTGTTGTCTGTCCGGATGATGCGCCAGCAGGAAGTGAAAATCATTATATGACTCTGGCCAAAAAGATATCTAAGGAGAGAAATGCATATTTGCCAAATCAGTATTATAATCAATCAAATCCCAAGGCACATTATGAAACAACCGGACCTGAAATATGGAATCAAACAAAGGGAAAGATAACACACTTTGTTGCCGGTATTGGCACAGGAGGAACAATTTCAGGTATTGGGAAGTATCTTAAGGAGAAAAATAAAAAAATAAGAGTAATAGGTATCGAGCCTGAAGGCTCCATTTATAAAGAACTTAAGGAAGGCAAGAGAGATTATTTATACAAAAGCTACCTCACGGAGGGAATTGGAGAGGACTTTCTCCCGGGTGCAACGAATCTTGAAGTCATAGACGATGTAATTAAAGTTTCAGATAAAGATGCATATCAGATGGCCAGACGGCTTGCATCAGAAGAAGGTATTCTGGCAGGCAGTTCAGCAGGATCTGCTGTGACAGGCGCCATAGAACTTTCAAAGATACTCACAGAAGAAAATCTAGTAGTGGTCATTATACCTGACAGAGGAGAAAGATACGCATCAAAGGTATTTAATGATGAGTGGATGAAGGAAAAGGGATTTCTTTGAGTCACAATGATTTTAAAGGAAAAGGATTCACAACCAGGGCCATACATGATGGTCAGGGTGCAGAAGAGCATACCGGAGCCGTAAGTATTCCTGTGTTTCTTACGAGTACATATAAGCAAACTTCTCCTGGCAAAACCAAAGGGTATGATTATTCAAGAACAGCTAACCCAACCCGGGAAGCGCTTGAAAAATCTCTCGCTTCCATAGAGAGAGGAAGTTATGGTCTTGCATTTTCATCTGGAATGGCTGCAATAACAGCAATATCTATGCTCCTGAAATCCGGATCAATGGTACTTTCTTCTGATGATGTTTATGGGGGTACATACAGGTTATTCAACATGGTGCTCAACAATTTCAACGTCGGTATCAAGATGGTGGATTTCTCCAATCTTCAAGTCATAGAAAAAGAACTGGAAAAGAGTAAATATGATATGATTCTCATAGAATCTCCAACAAATCCGCTATTGAAGGTTTATGATATTGCCGCTATATCCGGAATTGCAAAGAAACATAACGTCAAGCTTGTGGTCGACAACACTTTCATGAGTCCATACCTGCAGAATCCTCTTGATCTTGGTGCAGATATCGTTGTACACAGCACAACCAAATATATTGGAGGACATTCGGACGTTATAGGAGGAGCCATAATGCTAAATGATTCAGTTATATACGAGAAACTGAAATTCATCCAAAATTCAACAGGTGCTGTGCCATCGCCATTTGATTCATGGATCACTCTTCGAGGAATTAAGACACTTTCACTTAGGATGAAGGCTCACTGTGAAAACGCAATGCAGATCTTCACCTATCTTATGGAGAAAAAGGAAAAAGGCCTAGTGGATAAAATTCATTTTCCAGGCTATCCCGGCACAGAATATAATAAAATTCAGTCAAGGCAGGCAAGAGGAAATGGAGGAATGATAAGTTTCAGTCTGAACTCATCAAAAGCAAGGGAATTTTCCGAAGCACTTGATCTATTCACTCTTGGAGAGAGTCTCGGTGGCGTCGAATCATTGATTGAAATACCTGCCTTAATGACTCATCTGGTAATACCAAAAGCGGAAAGAGAGGCGAGGGGAATAACAGATGGACTTATCCGATTAAGTGTTGGTATTGAAGAAACTGAAGATTTAATTAATGACCTCGAAAAAGGTTTTAAAAAAGTTTTTGGCTGATTACGGAGTAATCAGCGAGAATAAAAATATTAAAAATCCCACAACTGCAAATATTTCAACATCCTGAATTGTGAATGAGAGGAATTTATAGGCTAACCCTCCCAATTCTATAATGAACAATCCAAGGAAGAAAAATGGGTATCTGTATCCTGCTTTCATTATGTGTTTCATCTTGATCACCACTTGAAGCTGAGCAGAATTGGGTTTATGCTCAATCCAGCTGCCACTCCTCTTATGAACAGATCAACTAGGAAGAAAGACGCGAGACTTATCCAAGCGAACATTTCATGGTGGTGGTTGATGGCAGATATCTTGTTGAAGAATCCCCTCCTTACACTCTTTTTGTTAACAGGACAACTGTAACAATCAATGTTTCCGCCAGTGGCGTGTCTGAAGTAGTGGCAGGAAAATGTGTAGATAGTGACCCATAGTGCATTGAGAACAAGGAGAAGTGCTCCTAGGGATAATGTAAACTGTCCTGCCTGGTATGTGAATGCAATATAGAGATCATAATAGAAGAAAGGCAATATTGCAACTGCGGTATACCAGAAATACCTATGATAGTTCTCAATTCTGAATAGTCGTGTTTCACCTGTGTATTTTCTGCCCTTCCAATCTTTTCTTACATCAGTATTGCATGCATTTGGATGGTTGAACAGATGTCTGTGGTAATCTTTTCTGTATGCATAACACGTGGCTCTGAACCCAGCAACCAAAGGCAAAACCAGTATGGTCGGTGAATAAAATGGATCGGTTAGACCCTGAACTACAGGTACCTGGTAAAGCGTCATGAGATATATTGCAATAAGGGCAAGCAAAACGAAAGACCAGAATCTCCAGTTTGCCTCAGTCAATTCCACTGGTATAAGAGGTTTTCTTGTTTCGTTTGTGTTCTTTGTAGCTGTTACATTTTCAACCATTATTTCACCACCTTTTCTTTTCTACCTTTTCTTCTTTTGATTATCATGGCAATTGGATCGTATTTCAGATCAGCTGCCCTCTCCTTTTCCTGAATTATTGCGTTATCAGTTATGTGTATATGCTCAGGACAGACATCCTGACAGCATTTGGTTATGTTGCAGTATCCTATTCCTCCTTCGTTGTCAAGAAATTCTGATCTATCAAGGGCGTCTAATGGATGCATATCCAGAGATGCAGCTTTGACCATATGCCTTGGACCAAAATATTTGGTGTTATGTTCCCTCATTACGTGGCAAACGTCCTGGCAAAGGAAGCACTCTATGCATCTCTTGAATTCTTTTGATCTTTCTACGTCTGCTGGGTGAATTCTCCATGGTTTTTCCATTCCCGGTTTAGGCGTAAACGGTGGAATTTTCTTCAAAATTGACCAGTTTGCAGAAACATCTGTTACCAGATCTTTGATGTTTGGATATGCTCCCATTGGTGCTACAGAAATGTTATTTCCTATACTATCCACCCTTGTCTTACACATGAGCGATGGTCTGTTGTTAATTTCAGCAGAACATGACCCACATTTTGCAGCCTTGCAGTTCCATCTTATGGCCAAAGTGGGGTCGATTTTCTCCTGAACATATCTTACAGCATCTAGGACAACCATACCATCAACATAGGGTACTTTGTAATCCACAAACTTTCCTACAGTTTCTTCATCTGGATTAAATCTATAAATTTTCAGATTGATATCTGTCATTAATATTCCTCCGGTTTAGCATATTGTTTGTATTCAGCTGGCATTTCTTCAACTGGAACTACATTGAATTTCATTCCAGAATCCGCTTTATTGATTTCTATGTTTTTCAGCCAGTTTTTATCCTTCTTCGGGAAATCAACTCTGGTGTGGGCACCTCTACTCTCCTCCCTCATGAGGGCTGCTCTTGAAATGGCTTCTGTTGCAATCAGCATGTTTCCAAGTTCAAGGCAACCAAGCAATCCATGATTGTATTTGAATGATCCAAGGGTACCAACATCCTTGTATTCTTTCTTTAGCTCTTCTATGATTTTTATGGCTTTTTCAATCTCATCTTTTGTTCTGACTATTCCAACATGATCACTCATTGCTGTCGTGAGTCTGTCAATAAGTTCGTAAGGGTTCTTTCCATCCTTTCTAAGGAATCCCTTTATTCTTTTAATTTCCGTTTCCAATAATTTTGTGTCAACATCAGTTTCCTTTGCAGTCTTGGAATATTCTGCTGCACCTATTCCTGCTCTCCTTCCGAACACGAGTATATCCGCAAGGGAATTTCCACCCAATCTGTTCGCTCCGTGAAGACCGGACGCAACTTCGCCTGCTGCAAACAGTCCTTCAAGGGAGCTTTGCCCTGTTTCCGGTTCCACTCTAATTCCACCCATTTGATAATGAACAGTTGGAGCAACTTCCATTTTCTCTTTAGTAATATCAACACCTGCAAACTCCATAAACTGCATGTACATCGAGGGCAACTTGTGTTTTATGTAATCTGCTCCTTTACTTGTAATATCAAGATAAACTCCACCATGTTCCGTTCCCCTTCCTTCCTGAATTTCTCTGTAATTAGCTCTTGCAACAACATCCCTCGCATCGAGCTCCTTTTTCTGGGGTGAATATCTTAACATATATCTTTCTCCCTTGCTATTCAATAGAATTCCTCCTTCTCCTCTTACTGCTTCTGTTATGAGGAGCCCCTTTACTCCCGGAGGGTAAACCATTCCTGTTGGATGAAACTGTATCATTTCCATATCCTTCAAAACTGCTCCTGCTTCATAGGCCAATCCAAGACCGTCACCGGTTGATTCCCAAGAGTTGGAAGTTACCTTGTATACTCTTCCACATCCACCAGTGGCTACAATTACTGATTTTGACTGGAAATAGTGGAATTCACCTGTATTCATCTTTATTCCGATTGCTCCACAGGCTTTTCCGTTTTTAACTACGATTTTTGTTATATACATTTCATCGTAAAATTTAACATCACGGTGAAGAATTTGATCCTCCAGGGTCTTAATTATTTCAAGACCAGTTCGGTCTCCGACGTGACAAAGCCTCCTGTATGTATGTGCACCGAATGCTCTTTGAAGTATTCGTCCATCCGGGGTTCTGTCAAAAAGTGCACCATACGATTCAAGTTCGAATACTCTGTCAGGAGCTTCCTTTGCACAAATTTCTGCCATTTTCCAGTTTGAAATATACACACCCTCTTCGATGATATCTCCGTAATGCACTTTCCAATTATCCTGCGGATCAACATTTCCCAGAGCAGCTGCAATGCCTCCCTCAGCCATAACTGTGTGGGCTTTTCCAAGTAGGGATTTTGTAACCATCACAACATCAAGTCCCGCTTCTTTAACGGCTATTGAGGCTCTCATTCCAGCTCCTCCAGCCCCAATAACGAGAACATCGGTTTTTATTGTCTTGAAAGTTTCTTCCATAATTTCCACCAAATATTAAGTTGGGTTCTAAGGTAATCCCTCATGCAATTAAATCTTTTTAGCTTCTTTTATACGGATTTTTCAACGGTTTTTGTTAATAAAACGGTTTATAAAAAAAAGGATTTAAGATTAAAAAAGCGTAAAATAAGAGGTATCGGTCAAATGGATCAATTAATTATATTCAACGCGTTGCACCCTTGAATGGGCAGATTCGTTGAGAACAATGCTAAGAGAAGTGCAAAATTCTTCCTTGTGGGGGGAATTAGCTTCCTAATCTCGGAAGGTCTCCTATTATTTTTCATTCTATTAACCGGTTATTCTTACATTATTGAGGTTGAGATAATGGCAACAGCCAGTGCAGTAGCAGTGGGTTTTTACCTCAACGAGATTTGGACCGCGAAAGGTCAGGGTTGGCACGGTGGAGGCAAAACAGGATTTTTATTGAGGCTGGGGAAGTTTGAGCTAATAAATTTGGCTGGATCGGCAGAATCGGTCCTTCTTCAACTATTCTTGCTTTTCAGATTTAATATATCGCCATTAATCGGAAATTTAATAGGGTCAATAATCGCAGCACCAATCAACTATTCCGTAAGCATGCTTTTGGTCTGGAAAATCAATATGTTGAAGCAATGAATGTTTTATGAATTCCAGTAATAACAAAGGTTCCATGAAAATAAATAAATTTTTTAGGCGGGAATAAAATTATCAAGCCGTTAAATCAAATATACCCTTATGCTATATAGGTTGGATGACTAGTAGAATTAAGGTTGTAAATGATCCGGGAGAATTAGTATCAATATTTCATGCTGCCGACTCTGAGGTGAAAAGAAAGCTACTTCTCGATCTATCAATGAGCTGGATCACAATGCCAGTTATTCAGGAAAGATATGGTAATGAAGGAAAGAAGGCGCTCCACTATCTTGATAAGATAAAAATGATCGAAAGCCAGTGGATTACAGGAGCAAATGGTCCGGAAAAAGCCTATCACACTTATTATACAAACGTACAGATCAATTTAATGGGTACCATGAGTGAACTTGCTGACATAATATATGCAACAACGATTTCTGAAGCGAAGCTCAATGAATATGAAGACAAACTCATTGGGATGATGAAGGAAAAAGAAGGGGTCTTTCTGGGAGATGCAGCAACCAGTCTAGATATTTCACAAACTCTTCTCAGGGGATTAGTGAAGAGATCGTCGCTGATGCAGATTAAAGGATATAAGATTGAAAAGGTAGATACAGAGTAAATTGGATGGACGGAAACAAGGACATACAAATACTTCGTATTGGACATCGTCCTGAAAGAGATAAACGTATAACGACTCATGTTGCACTCACAGCAAGAGCTTTTGGGGCCTCAGGGATTTTTATAGACACAAAGGACCCTGCAATTGAAGAAAATATTGAGAATGTCAACAGGAACTTTGGTGGAAATTTCTTTGTAAAATCAGGCGTTGAGCCAAAGGAGATTGCTTCGCAAAATGGATTTTTGAAAATACATCTCACAATGTATGGATTACCATTGAAGGATACAATTGAGAAAATTAAAGAATCTCATAAAAAAACAAACGACAGAATATTGATAATAGTTGGGGCAGAAAAGGTACCTTTTTGGGCATATGAAACAAGTGATTACAATGTATCGGTAACTTCTCAGCCAATCAGCGAGGTTTCGGCACTTGCCATTCTTATGGATCGCCTCAATGAGGGTAAAGAACTCGAGTTTTCGTTAAAGGGGATGAGACGAATTATTCCCATGGAGAGAGGGAAGAAAGTCGATTATATCCCAGACGGTGAGGAATGTCTCCTGATTCTTCAAAGAAACAATGCCACTCAGAGGATACTTGATCATGTGCTTATGGTTGAGCAACTTGCAACAAGCATAGCCTCGAGGTGCAATGCCAATATGGATCTTGTTAGAGCCGGTGCTTTGCTCCATGATATTGGAAGGACTGTAACTAATGGGATTGATCACGCAGTAAAAGGAGCGGAGATCCTCAGAGGAGCAAAAGTTTCTGAAGAGATCGTGAAAATAGTTGAAAGGCATACTGGGGCTGGCATAACAAAAGAAGAAGCATCAAAATTGGGTCTTCCAGTAAAAGATTATACACCAATTACCATCGAAGAGAAAATAGTCGCTCAAGCAGATAATTTGGTTTCAGGGAATAAAATTATTACCCTGGAAGAAACTGTTGAAAATTATAAAAGAAAAAATTTGTTCGAAGCATCCAAAAAAATTGTTATGCTTAATGAAGATATTGAAAAAATTTGTGGCATAAATTTAAAGGAGATATGTCAGGAACTAACAAACAAATAAAGCAATGCAATTTCATAATACTTCTTACAAATTCTACTTATACAGGCAAGTATCGTATAGGGTTTGAAAATGATGAAGAATTATTAAATTTTATTTCCACTTAGATGTTTCTGTGCTTCCATCAGGTTCTCTTTTTTACTAAAAGAATAAACAGTGACGGCAAAAGATATTACAGCCCCAATCGTAATTGCAGACAACAACATATATGGAAAATTTGTTTGACCTGTATTTGTAATGGCAGGGGGGTTTACATTTTGTTCTGGGCCAATCACCAATACATAACTTGTTATAGCACCATCGGTACTCTTGAAATTCGCTGAAATATAAAATGTTCCACTGTTATTTACTTGCATGTAGGCAGGGCAAATGCTTGACCATATCCCACCTGAACCCTGAATGCTTGTTCCTTGTAAACCTTGAATGCTATTTCCGTTAATCTGAACCGGGTTGAGTGTACAAAATCCATTTGGGACAAGCGTATATCCATTACTGACAAAAAGAATTAATGATCCACTTTGAGCTGTTACTTTAAAGGTCATGTCCATAGTAGAATTCGCCTCGTATGAGAAATATTCACTAATGACCCCAAGGTTTTCGGACCCTGTGTAACCAATTGAGATATCGGCTAAAGATACAGCTCCGTTATTGGAACCAGTGGATAAGGAAGCAGCCGGTACTTGATTTGAATTGATTGACTCTATAATTGAATAGTTGTAATTTTTAAAAAGTGGGGTATTTGGTGAAAAACTCTCAATCTTCTCAGACGAAACGCCACTTATAATGTTTAGATCATCTGGTATAAGGTTAATTGTATTTTGACCAGATAGGGTAGAATTTGCATTGCTAGATATGTCATAAAGTGAATTGGAAATTTTATAATTATTCACCGCACCGGTAAGGTCTTGGTTAGAAGAATGCACTACCGAATTATCAAAGGCACCAGAATGAACAATACCAACAGAAGGAATAAAGAGCACCAACAGAGAAAAAATTATTGCTAAAATTTTACCAGTGAAAGGCATTTTTCTCCTTATGAAATAAATTAATGGATAATTCATCATTTCAAACAATAAATCGTCTATATTTAATATTTATTTCCTTGAAAGGTAAAAGACCAAAAATATTGTGGACTTCTCAATACTTTTGAGGGAATGGCTGGCATCAATACCCACTAAGTTGCAATTATTCGGTACATACACTAATACCATGAAATCTTATGATTGGGGTTATAATGGTATGGCCAGAATGTGCATTAAAAGCACACTTGAAGAATTATGGTCTCATATAAATGGGCTCTTTATCTAATTCTTTGAAATTTAAAAATAATATATTTGGATTGCTGTGATCCGAAAGAGTTAAAAGCTTTTCAACGTTTTCGATTAGCCTGCCGTTGTAGCTTAGCTGGTAGAGCACTCGGCTGTTAACCGAGCGGTCATCGGTTCAAATCCGATCAACGGCGTAGGGGCTGTAGCTTAGCTAGGTAGAGCGCCTGGCTCATAACCAGGTGGTCATTGGTTCAAATCCGATCAGCCCCATCAATGATCTACTCTTGAGTTTGCTCCCTTTAATATGAGTTCTACACCGAGACTGAACATAGATATGGCATCTTTCTTATCCATTCCCTGTAGCGTACTAATCATGATGCCATTGTGAAAAGCAATGAATATCATTGCAAGGTCCGCAGAATTTATTTCTGCTGGAAGAATTCCTGCATCCTTGATCTGGTTGATGATCTTCGTAATATAAAGTTTGTATTTAGCATAGCTTTCTTTTATGATATTGTTAACTTTGGGATTTATATTTAGTTCACTCAACGCAAAAACCCAGTAGAATTTGATGTGATCGGGCTGGTTTAACTCCTCCTCAAAAAACTTTCGTATACTGGAAATAAAATTGTTATTGTCAATTCGTCCCATAATATTTTCCATGATTGAAATATTAATTCTACATGTTTCATCAAGGATTTCCTCCTTGCTTTTGAAATAGAGGTAGAGAGTACCTTTTGTAACCCCAATATCTTTCGCTATATCATCCATGCTCGCATTGTTATATCCTCTCTCATAGAACAACTTCGTTGAGGAATCTAAAATTCTTTTTTTGGCGGTATTTCTATAATCCTGGACGACTTTTGGCATGAATTCATATTTGAAATGTCTATAAATTAATTACTGAACAGAGATTCTATATACTAACTGTTTATTCAGTATTGTGACTAATAAGTTTTACATCGAAGGAACCCATGGAATCATAGGGGCAACGGGGGGATATGGAAACGCACTGGCAATGGATCTGAACGAGGCAGGAAATCATGTTGTTGCCATAGTGAGGAACAGACATAAAGCAGAAAACATTTTACCGGGTGATATAGAAATAAGGGAGAGCGACATTCTGAATCAGGAAGACGTTAAGGAAAGTCTCAAAGGTGTAAATTTCATCTATGTGGGATTCAATTTCTCATATGGTTCATGGGATAAATATTATGAAGCAATTGATGGCGTTATCAAAGCGGCCGTTTCAAATAAGAGCACCATAATTTTTCCAGGAAATGTTTATGGATATGGGAAATTCTCATATATTCCCGTGGATGAAAATCATCCACTTAATTCAAAGGGAAAAAAGGGGAAGATCAGAAATGAAATTGAAAAAATGCTCATCGATCAAGCAAAGAGTGGCAAAATTAAATTAATTCTTCCCAGATTCGCAGATTTCTATGGTCCAAATGTGACAAATGCTCTCTACGGAGCTATGTTTTATAACGCAATTGAAAACAAGAAAACCTTATGGCCAATCAACGCAGATGTGCCTCATATGTTCACTTACATAAAAGATGCATCACGGGCTACTCTAATGCTGGTTTCAAAGGGGATCACAGATGGTGGAGTATATCACATTTCAGGGAATCAGATCACTGCGAGGGAATTTATAAAAATGATATTCGGAGAATTGAACCGAAAGGAGAGAATCAAGGTAGTCTCGGAAACAACATTAAAATTTTTATCGTTTTTCAACAGTGATATACGGGAATTGAAAGAGCTTTTCTATGAGTACTCTGAGCCATATATCTTAAGCGATAGTAAGTTTAGGGCGGTATTCAACAACTTTGAATATACCCCATATGAAATTGGAATAAGGGAGACCTTAGACTGGTTTCATAAGCATGTATCATGAAGAATCAAACAACATGTGAATTTATACCTCCTTTTCATGTACTGTTCTTATACGCTCATTAGGTCCATGTTAAGGTATATGGGTAAACCGGACTTCTAGAATTTTAGTTTAGGTACATCCATGAGAAAAAACTAAGTCAAATCAACTATCTTCTTTATATGAAATTTGAAGCAATTCTCCTTTCATTTACAAAATCCATACGCTCATTTATCTTTACATCTATTGCAATTACTATACCATACCTTCTTTCCAATTTTGATTTTAGTTCATTAGAGACAGGAATTGTCATTCTTATAAGCCTTGCCATATCAACAATTTTCCTGTATGCTTACACCGCCTTTAGAATACTGGCAAAACGAAAAATTCTCCTTATGGCTTTCCTTTTTCTGGTTTCTCTCACAATTCTTTATTTGGAGGAAAATGTAATATTCCTCTTTATTGCACTTATAGTGGGGGGTTTCTCTCTTAGCGGTAGGGATCTTACTGCAAATCAATCCATAGAACAGTATACCATGAGTCTATATACAGAGAATCAGAATCAGAAAAACTCCATATTTGCACTTTACAATTTTGGTTCTTATGCAAGCGGGGCTGCTGCTTCACTTTTTCTTTTCTTGTATAACCCCAGTTCATTCCAGTTAGTGTTTCTGATAAACGTTCTTTTAGCTCTTGTACAGGTTGTAATTTACCTGTTTATCAAATTTCCTGAATTCGTTCCAAGGAAAAGAGGGGAAAAGATAAAGGATAAGGAGACCAGAAATCTGGTGAGAAGTTTAGCAATCCTCTTTTCAGTGGATTCCCTGGGTGGTGGACTAGTAAATAATTCCATCATAACATTGTTCTTTAAGGTGGTTTATAACCTTGATATTTCTCAGGTAGGTTTGATTTTTATCATCGTTAATATTATCACAGCACTGTCCATT
Source organism: Thermoplasmata archaeon (assembly GCA_021797955.1). The sequence goes on along the minus strand of JAJZYV010000012.1, from coordinate 1,539 downwards.
ATTGGTTCCAGATACATTTCAGGAAATATTGGCCTTGTCAGAACAATGGTATATACTCATATAATCAGTAATATCATGCTCTTCATGGTACCGGTCTTTCATATGCTCATTGTCAGTGAAATTTTTCTCTATTTGCGACAATCCACCAGTCAGATGGATGTACCGGCAAGAGACAGTTTTGTAAATACCGTGATACCTCAGGATTCTAGGGTGAACAGTAATTCCGTGTTTATTGGAGTAAGAAACGGAATGCAAATACCGGGACCCGGCATTGCTGGTTTTATCATGGAAATCTTTCCTGCCGGTATATTCTTCATGGCAGCTTTAACAAAGATATCCTATGATCTTGCTTTCTTCCTTAAATACCGGGAAAATCATATATGAGCATGTTTAATCACAGAAAATAGACAAAATTATAAGCGCTCAATCTCTTTTTATGTATTAATCACATTAGCAGAAGCGAAACTAACATGGAAGGAAATCAGGATATGTATACCAAAGTGAGAGAACTCCAAGCTGGAAAGAACATCCTCCTCTTGTTAAAGATATTCATACTCATTGTAATCATTATTTTTCTGTTCTATTCAACCACGAGCAATGTCATTTTTACGGAAATAAATGAGTTTCTATTTTGGCCTTTGATAATAATTTATATTATTTACAGATTTGCTTATAAGGGAAAGCTAATGCTTTTTATGCAGAATATACTTGATAACAAAGATGCCAATTCGCAATACATTACCAAATACATGGAGAGCCTCCAGAGACCGTCAATAAACAGACTAAGCCTCAATCATCTCATTAATCTGCTAAATCATTTTAGCATGTCAAAGACAAAATGATCTCTTCCAGGTATATTCATAATGGGTGAAATTTGGGTTTAATAAACTTATCCATAGTGTAATGAAACGGAATTATGTTCTGTTTCATACACCTGTTTGTACATTGCCATACAACTTCACTGCCAGCCCTAGAAAAACCAAAGTTACAATGAAGATTACAAGCAATGGCTCAAGAGATGAATAAGGTTGATTGTATGAAAGTATATCTCTTGCAGAATAGACGATATAACTCAAGGGATTAATGTCAATAAATGCCCTTAATGCAGCAGGAGTCTTGTTTGTTATTGGATAAAAAGAAGGACTTGCAAAATCGAGGAAGAAAAATAGTACGATTGTGATTGTATTATAGGCATTCATACTTTTTATCTTGACAGCAAATATGAGAAAGAGTGAACTGAAGAAAGTGGTTCCTATTGCAAGTGTTATGAATAGAAGGATAATATTCACAGGTGTCACGAAAAGATGCGCAGAGGTATAGAAAGCCAGGGCAGCCATTATAGTGCTTCCCGTTACGGAAAATATGACTGCAAGAAGCATTATACCCATAAGATAATCGATCCTTCTGAATGGGCCAACTAAAATCTGCTCAAACATACCCCATCTTCGGTCGGCCCATAGCATTCCACCCCCAATATTCCCGGCTGTGAGGGCCTGCATTCCTATAATACCGGGTGCCAGAAATGTTATATATGATATT
>JAJZYV010000387.1 GCA_021797955.1 Thermoplasmata archaeon | reverse complement strand
AGATAAGCAGATTTTAGGACCCTCACCCTTCTGGAGATAGTTGACTTCGAAAGATTAAGCTTGGAAGATAGATTATCTAAACTTTGCGTACTATTTTTGAGCAGGCTCAGAAGCTTAAAATTTTTCCTTGCATTTTTAAATAGGTCTTTTGACTTGGCAATTTCTACTCTCGAAGTTTTGTCATTTTCTCTATTATAGAAAACAACAACACTATCATGCGATATTGCAAAATATGTCAATGCTGATATTGCTATTCCTGGACCGGCACTTACGTTAAGCCATAAAGGTACCCCTCTCGCTTCCGCCAAATTTTCCAGTACAACCAAAACTTCAAAAAAATTAAAAATGTTACTTACCTCAATGAGTTCACATTTCACATTTGCAAAAGCCAAAAATCTTTCAACCTCTTTGGCTGTTTCGATTGATTTTTCGTTTTGCGTAATAAGTAAAACCAACGCATCTAACGGATCAAGCATTCGCAAGAAAGGCTTGATTATTAATTCCGTATTAAAACCAGCAATTGCAATTGCGTATTTCGTGTTTCCACTATCGTTGCATAAATATTAAACATTTGCGCAATGTTGCAGAGATTTTAAAACGCTCTTTAATTTGCAGAAATATATTTATATTTCTCAAGACATGCTCAATAGTGCAACTCATTGTTAACTTAGATCCAAATAATTTTGAAATGCCATATGATCACTCATACCAACTTTATTCTTCCCTACTTTCCTTGCTTGATAGAGTAAAACCCGGCATTGCTTCTCAGTTACATGGTTACAGTCCTGACCTTAGATTCAGCTTGAGTCAAATTATGCCTGGTGGAAAGCGCAGATTCACAAAATTGGGATTTTCTGGTGAGCGCTTTATATTTTTCATATCAAGTTTTAATAAATCCCTTCTGAGCGAAATAAGAGAATCGCTTGAAAAATCGGGTAGCATAGTCGTATTTAACAATAAGTTCCAAATTCACTCAGTGCTTTATAGGGATGTAAATCCATCCTCTGAAATTATTACAATTCACTCAAGAAGCCCGATTATACTCAAAACCGGACAAGGATATCTATTTAACGAGCCGAAAGAGGATGTACTCAAAGCAATAGATTCTAACATAAGAAGCAAGTATGTAAAGGCAAACGGAAGAGAGCCAAATATCAGATTCATTCAAATACAAGATATTAAAACAAAGAAAGTCGGAATTAAAGGAGTTAAAATTCCGGGGTTTCTAATAAACTTTACAATAAGTGCCGATTTGGATGTCTTGTCTTTTATCTTGACTGTCGGCCTTGGGTCAAAAAATAAGCTAGGCTTTGGATTTATAGAAGAGGAAAAGCAAGGTGACTTTCATGGATTCTAAAATTGATGTTAGAAACTATAGAATCTTCGGTTCAGATCTGATGGATTGTTGCTATAGGGATCTATTCTATCCAGGGTCTAGGCATGAGGAAACTACTGAAAGAGGACCACTTAGGGTGATTCTAGAAGACTATCTTATAGTTCCAGCGAAAGGTGGAAGCACTTATAAGTTAAAAGAGTGGTCGGATACAACATACTTCACTCATGTTCTCAATTCTATGGTAATTTCTGGAAAACTACTTGATTTTAAACTTACGAGACAGTACATAACAGATTCAGGAAACACAAAGGATCTCGAAAAATATATCCGATTATTTTTTGCCGCTGTCGCAATGCATGATGTTGACAAGCTATTTTTAGAAGGGATTGAAGGAGCGAACAACCTCGCCTCAGTTCTTGAGAAGAATAGGCAGGACATCATAAAAATTTGCTCCTATTATCTTGCTCCTCTCGGCCTTCCATCAGAGTGGTGGAACGATCTATCTTATCTCATTTTAAGGGATGAAAATAGGAGCATGGATTATGCAAACACTATCCAAACTAGCCTAGATAGAACTCAGCTAGCCACAATCAGCCAATATGTGAGTCTAGGGGATCATGTTGGCGGTGTAAAAGCTGATAACACTGCCTCTATTTTTTCTAAAATAAAAGAGCAGTTGTTGCCATATCTTAAAAGCTTAGATGAACAAATCAATTTAATCCAATTCTCCGATCTGCCTCAAGTCCTTTTGATGGAGCGTTTAAACACTATTTTTGACCAGTTCTTGAAAGAAAATAATAGGCATGTTTTGGTGAGTTTTCCAGATGCAATCGCATATTTGGGAAATCCCATTGATGACTCTGAATATCACAAGATCTATGAAAAGTTTTTAGAGGAAATTGGTGGCACTAAAGATTACATTGAAAACTTGCTTGATAGCTTTGCTCCAAGCGGTAACTCAATCAGATTAGACTTTTCAAAAGAGGTAGAGTCGACGTCAGAGGTAATTAATACCTACATTGAGAAATTCAAGGGACGCTTATTAATCTGGCAGGGAGAACCGTGGAAGGCTTCGCATCCTGATTTTGATGCCAGAGCAAGGGTTGCAGGCGTTCCAATTATGAAGGGGGACAAAAATGGCAAGCCATTTTTTTACATTGATCTTCCTGAGGAAACTGACGAAGAGGC
>JAJZYV010000386.1 GCA_021797955.1 Thermoplasmata archaeon | reverse complement strand
TAGTCCTGAAATTAAGGTAGACGTTGAACAAAACAATGACGATATAATATCCATAAATGTAACTGAAAAAATATTAAATGATATGGATAATGTTGTAAATAAGAAAGCGCTGCAACACTATAAGGAAATATTTGAAAACGTTAAGGAAAATGGAATGAAGCTAATAATAAATGCTTATCACTGGCCATTGCCTCTTTCGTTGCATGATCCAATAATTTCTAGAAAAAATGGACTCAAGAATGAACAGAATGGCTGGCTGAATCACAGGACTGTTATTGAGTTTGTAAAGTATTCAGCTTATTTGGCATGGAAATTTGATTATATAGCAGATCAGTTTTCAATTATGAATGAACCCAACGTGGTTTTTGGAAATGGATATTTCAACGTCAAAACTGGTTTTCCACCGGCATACCCTTCAATTGAAGCAGGAAACCTCGCTAAAAAACATATTATAGAAGCAATTGGAAGAGCTTACGACGAAATGAAAAAGTTTACTAAGCAACCAATTGGATTGATTTACGCAAACGCAGATCTGGTACCGGAGAAAGAGAATGACAAGGAAGCTACAAAAATGGCTCTTTTCAATGAAAGGCATTCATTTTTTAATTCTCTGATTTTTGGAGACATGAAATGGGCGAAAATCATAAACGAAGCCAAAGAGTTTAAAGAGAAATCAGAAGAAAGAAGAGAAGACCTGAAAGGAAAACTGGACTGGATAGGAGTGAATTATTACACCAGGAACGTAATAGCTAGCAAAGAAAGTGGATATGTAACTGTGAAAGGTTATGGTCACAACGCAGTAGCTGGAATGAAAAGTAAAGCTGGACGTGAAGTGAGCGATTTTGGATGGGAATTGTATCCAGAGGGACTATACCACGTTCTTAAAGATTACCATGAACACTATGGGCTTCCTATGATCGTAACTGAGAATGGTATTGCTGATTCAACTGATTCGCTGCGACCAAAATATCTTGTTTGTCATCTTTACGAAGTGGAAAAGGCAATTAAGGATGGTATGGATATTAGAGGATACCTTCATTGGTCACTTTTAGACAACTACGAATGGTCATCTGGTTTTGGGATGAAATTTGGTTTACTTGGCGTTGATCAAGAGACTAAAAAGATTCAAATGCGACCAAGCGCGTTAGTTTTTAAGTACATTTCTGAACACAGAGGCATACCGGAAGATTTAGAATGGATGGTAAAATAAAATAGGAAATGTTAGGACACTTAAAACATTTTTATACTGTGTAAATAGAGGTAGAGTGTATGAAGTATAGGACTATTGGAAAAACGGGAATTAAAGTATCAGAAATAGGGTTTGGGGCCTGGGCCATAGGTGGAACTTGGGGGAAAGTGAATGATGATGAATCAAGGAAGGCTCTTAATGCCGCAGTGAACAGTGGTATAAATTTCTTTGATACTGCTGACGTTTATGGAGATGGTAGATCTGAAAGACTTGTTGGAGAGCTAAAGAAAGAATATGGGGATCAGGTCCATATTGCTACAAAGGCAGGAAGAAGATTAAATCCGCACACTGCTGTAGGTTACAACTACGAAAATATAAAAGGATTTATTGAAAGAAGTCTCAAAAATTTGAATCTTAGAGAAATTGAATTACTTCAACTACACTGCCCACCATGGGAAGTATATTATAATCCCGAAGTTTTTGATTCCATGGATAGATTGAAGGAGGAGGGGTTAATTCTGAATTATGGTGTGAGTGTTGAAAAGGTTGAAGAAGCCATAAAAGCTTCAGAATATCCAGGTGTTTCTTCGGTCCAGATTATATTTAATATGTTCAGACAAAGACCATCAGATTATTTCTTTAACCTTGCAGAGAAGAAGAATATCGGTATAATTGCTAGAGTTCCGTTGGCATCAGGACTATTGACCGGAAAATTTACAGGAAAAGAGGAGTTTGAGGAGGATGATCACAGAAGATTTAACAGGAATGGAGAGGCTTTCGATAGAGGAGAAACTTTTGCAGGTGTTGATTTCAAAACTGGTATAGAAACTGTGAATGAACTAAAGAAATACATACCAAATGGATTTACAATGACTGAATTTGCTCTAAAATGGATTCTAATGCACAGACAGGTTTCAACTGTAATTACAGGGGCTAAAACGATTAAACAGATATTAGAAAATGCACATGCCTCGGAAATGCCAGATTTAAATGATAATACAATGAAAATAGTTAATGAGATGTATGAAAAAAAAATAAAACCCTTGGTGCATCAGTACTGGTAAGGAGTGGATTTATCAGTCGGCTATGTGATGTTAATTGATAATTTATTTTCCATTGTCTACTTAAATTTGTTTCTTTTTCAATGAAACCTTTTTAAGCACTCATGGTTCTGAAATAAATGCATTTTCAAAAAAAAATCTTCCTAGGATGATCTTAAAGGAAATACATATCTTATAATTATGATATTTTAAGGTTCTTTTAATTGCTCGTTTTATTGTAATAATAGATTTTTTGTGCTGTTGTGATATTATCACAGGTCAAATCATCTTAAAAAC
>JAJZYV010000385.1 GCA_021797955.1 Thermoplasmata archaeon | reverse complement strand
GCGCTTTCCGCAGTCGCATGTAAAGGGATGATTCCATCATATTTCATGTTTTCGGTCTGGCGTCATGAATTATGAAAAAATCAACTAATTTTTGACAATGTCTATGCCACAATAGACATATATGCGGATTTTTTTAACCATGAGAGGCTACATACGGCTATAGGATATATTACTCTAGGGAAGGAATCAAAAGTGTATGGAAAGGAGTCAGAAAGTTTGAAACCTTATAAAACAATACTGTCCTCAATTATGGGGCCTAACTATTTTTATTTAACTCACATTACATCTCAACTTAAGATTACTGTTATTATTACTGCCTACAACAGAAGAAATTATTTAATTGAAGCTATGAAATCTGTTAGTTTACAAACATTAAAAAAAGAACACTATGAAGTTATAGTAGTAAAAAATTTCTATGATGATAAAGTGGAAGAATTCATAAACGAACAAGGCTTTATTTCTGTTTATTCCAATGAAAAATTGCAGGGTAAGATGTTATATGATGGAATTAAAATTGCATCAGGAAATTTAATTTCATTATTGGACGATGATGATATATTTTTGCCTCAAAAATTGGAACATGTATATTACAAGTTCCAGAGCAATCCTAGCCTATCCTATCTCCACAATGGATATACTTCAGAATTTGGAGATAGAGTAGACTATAGACAAAATCATAGGATTAGTGAAAATATGCAGTTCTCTATTAAACAAATATCTCTCAAAAACAGCAGCTTGATGCAAAAAAGAAAGATTGCGAAATTTAAGCAAGCGGGTGGAGATTTTAACGCTAGTTGTATATCCTTTAAAAAGGATATCCTCAAAGATAAAGTTAGTTTTCTAGAAAGAGTAAATCACTCAATTGACACTTTTCTCTTTTGTTCCGCTCTTATTTCTGGGGGGGAATTAATGATGGATACTCAGGTTGATACTCTATATAGAATCTCAAACACAAACACAACTAATTTTACGATAGCCAACTTGATAATTCAGAAACAAGAACGGGAAATAAGCAATGACTTAACTAAAACTTTTGACGACAACCGTATTAGAATGACTACATATCTTAAGGATCTAATCAATGATCTTATCTTTATAAAACTCAGTTTGTTAGATAATAACACTTCATGTAAAAAGCTATTGGACTATCAGATTCATTCAGTTTCACTTGAATTTCAATTTGCTAGAAAAACCAAGGTTGTGTCGAACATCAACAAAAATGTTCTAAAGCATATAACATTATACTTATATGCTGGTTTTTTACCTTCATTTGTTTCGGCAACAGTAATAAAGCAATTCGCTGCGGATATTTTACACTTTCTTAAAATTATAAAAAGAAGGATAGAGTAAAAGGTTAAATCTTTCTGTAAACATCAATTAACCTTGGCATAATTGAATCAATTGAAAATCGCAAGGATCTTGCTCTTCCCTGTTCACGTTTGTTCATATAAAACTCTTCATTCCTGCCATAGTTCAATAATATCTCAACGAAATAGTCCAAGTCATAAGGATCAAAAAGTGTACCAGTATCACCTATTACTTCTGGAATTGAGGCACAATTAGCGCCCATTACAAAACAGCCGCTAGCCATAGCCTCTGCAATAGGCATTCCAAATCCCTCAAAAAATGAAGGATGAACGTAGATATCTGACGCCCTATAAATATCGCTCAACGCCAAGGAAGAAACCCTGTTAAAGTTGATCAATCTATCTGTTATTTTTAATTGGTGCATCAATAACTCGCTTTCTTCGCCCAATTTTCCAATGTGTATTAGTCTATAATTTCTAGGAAGTTTTGAAATGGCACGCAAAAGAAAATTAAAATTCTTTCTCTTGCCGGGACCCGAGACATTTAGAAGTATAATTTCAGAATCTTTAATCTTATATTTTTTTCTAAAAGTCGAATTTCCAGGCTTAAATAGAGAGATATTTATAATTGGATATATTTTTATAACTTTCATAGGATTTAAATTTAATTTTTTGATTATATCACTTTTTGAAAAATCGGAATCAGTAATAATAAACTTGGATTTCTTACTAAGATTATACATGTGTTTGTTGTATAGACTAAAAATTTTTTTATCAAGTCTCTTTTCATCAGTACTCAGAAAATATAAGTCGTGTATTGTGACGACCATATTTTTGCTTGGTTTAACTAACGAGAACAAGTTTGGCTCCATTAAATGTATAACGCTTGTATCAGTTATTTTGTATTTTGGGAGAAATAGACCAAGCATTAATCTGTAGTCCATTCGTGATAATCCTTCTCTTATTGTTATGTAGTCTGGCCCGCAGAATTCACTACTTGTAAAATTCCTAGGAACGAATTGAACAATCTTTGATCGGATATTGTTTTCTCTTAAACCTCTGTGTATATTTTCAGTATAAGGGATTGGATAACCAAGGTTATCAGTGACTCTCAATAATGATACTGAGAGATCTAAAGATTCTGAACTAGGCATGTTCGAGCATTTTTCAAAAACATATTAATCTTATCCCCACGAATAGACTCTCCGCATATTTGATTTAC
>JAJZYV010000011.1 GCA_021797955.1 Thermoplasmata archaeon | reverse complement strand
AGTTTGTCTGAATGTTCTCTTCTTTTAGGGATTTAGCTTCAAGGAAAAACTTGGGAATACCGTTAATTCTGAATCCATAATCTACACGCTTCTTTGATATTGTTTCCTCAGCACTTACGGAATCATTACTTTTTCCTCTATTATCTACGTTCCAGCCTAAAGCCTTAAACAAAGGAATTATGAAATCTTTCTTTGTAGATTCTTCATTATACTTTCTTATTTCACCAGATTCCTTAATCTGATCATATTTATTTATTAATTCGTTAATTCTTTCAAAATCAATATTGTAATTATCTTCTGACACAACAAAGTTACTCAATATAGGCACCTACCTTAAAGTGATTCAAAATACCCTTGATCAACTTCTTTTAAGACATATTTTTGAATTTCTCTAACTCCTACAGCGTTCTCAACCATTAATGATGCCAATTCGTGTCCATTTATTAATTTTATGTTATGGTCAGAATCCTTTTCCGCAGTTTCAATTGCATCTTTAGTGAAAATAGCAGTGGTTATAAAAATTCCCTTTTTTGCGTGTTTTATGGTTAAAGCACCTATAAAGTCTCTAATCTCATGCGAACCAACTGTCTTTTCTTTGACCCATCGCTTTGCTTGAAGATATATCTTATCAAATCCAAGTTTATCTTGAGAAATTTCACCATCTATTCCTTGATCATTTGGTTTACCAAGAACCCTAGCCATCTCTTCATGGTTTTTTCCATAACCCAGTGCCAACACCACATCAATTATGATTCTTTCAAAATCTGCTGGCTTTACGCTCTTCAACGTATTTAGTAAATCATTTTTTAGCATTCTGTCTCTTTTTTCAAAGATTTTCTCAATCTCTTCGTCTGGGGTGTCTTCTTCGTTTTCATTTTCATCCATTCCCAATTTATCAGTTATTCTTTCTTTTCCACTTTTATGTTTAATTTCCTTAAACTCCTTGAAATATGGAAATTTTTCTAAATAAACCCACTTTATTTTATCTGGCATAATCTTTGCTTCTTCTTTTCCTCTTTTTGAAATGACATATTTAGATCGACCCGTCCTTTCTAATAGACCTGCCTGAACGAGGTATGTTATTGCCCAAGCCACTCTATCATAGATATACGTTCTCTTTCCATTAGGCATTAAAAGGCTACGCTGTTCTGGAGTCAAACTAAACTGGTTTGACATTTCTTCTATAGTCTCTGATAATCCATGTTCCTCACCATCAAGAGAAAACCTAATGATAGGAGCTAAAAATTCGTCGAATTTTGGCAATTCTAATTCTATCATTCAATGATCACCGGCTTTTTAATACACATTTTTTAATCCCACCCTAATCTTATTATTTCTTTTGGTACTACAATCTTTATTGATCTTTCTTCAAAGTTATTCTAGTTGTGGTCTTTTTATTATTAATCTACTTAATTACGCTGTTCACTTCGATCTTATAGCTTCTTGGAGTTTCAATATCGACCATTGGGAAATCCAAAGGCTTTATCTTTAGTAAGATGCAATTGCTCAACTCATCTTTTGCATAATAGATCAAGACTAAATAAGGATCACACTTAGAATATAAATTTTCGTGTATGTATTTAAGGTGTATTCAGTAGCTATTTTCACTATCTTGAATTTCTTCTTTTCTCTCGCATGTACCTTTTAATGGCTGAGATGAGAATCATAGAAGTGTTAAAAGGTTGTATTCACTCAAGAGTTACATTCGATCGATTTAAAGATTATCATATAGTTATAAATATCACTTCTAGCCTTATTTTGCATAAATATATGAGTTCACAGGCAATATAAGCGAATGAAATTCGCGATTGCCGTGGAAAAAGGAATGGTAAGCGGTCCGGGAGAAGCAGAAGAGATTAAAATTTATGAAACTGACAGTGGTGAACTGTTAGAGTCATATCCTAACCCTGCTTTGACCGCAAAGTCAGCAAGGGGAATACTCATGCTAAAATCTATTGTTGACCGTGGTGTTACTTCTGTTATAGTATCTGGTATTGGTGCGCATGCATTTAGTTACACAAATGGCAGAATAAAGCTTTTCAAAGGAGAAGGTTTAATGGTGGACGAGGCCATCAGAAGCTTTGTTAATGGAAGTCTGAAAGAACTATCAGTTGCTACACATTAAGATACTCTCCTAATGTAATACAGCACATTCAATGAAAGTAAATATATTTGCAGTTCCATAGGAATCTAATTTATTCACTGTCAGTTATTTTTATGATCTGAGGTAGCTATTAAAAACCTATGGAGGTCTGTCTATTCGTATCTCTGTCCCTTAATTTGTTGATGGTACCTTTGGTAAGTTTCTTTAAGTAGTTTTTGCTATTCAAAAATGGATTCAAAGGAAGCATATGGTGTAAAGCTTCTATCAGAGCCGGTAATTCAAGAAGATTCAGTATATTTCACAGAAAAGTGGATCGAGGGAAGTGAATATAAAACATCAATATTCAAATTTGAGAATGAATCTGTGGAAAGATTAACCTTCGGTGGAAAGGAAAGCCATCCAATGGTTGTTAATGATTGTCTTTATTATGTTAAATCTGATGAAACAATTAACCATTTTATTCAGATCAAAGGGAACACAGAGCCATTAATTTTATTTAGCCTGCCAACAATCCACAAGGTAATCCGTAACAGTGAAGGATTTCTGATTATCGGCTCCGAGGAAGCAAGCAATGAACTTCCGGTTGTTGCAAACAGATTGAACTACCGATTTGACACCAGAGGATTCATAAGACAGAGAAAAAACCTTTACCTGTTCAATGAAAAATTGACAAAAATTGTTTCAGGGGATTTCGATGTGGTTGATGTCATATCTAACAATAACAGGGTAGTTGCCATGATATCATACATGAACGAAGATGAGGGTCGGACACACATTTATGATGTTGACCTCAGTGATGGTCATCTGAACAAAATAAATGATGATCAGATATCAAGCATGACTTTTGATGGCAATGGAAATGTCATATACATAGGTCATAGTGAGGGAAGAACTCCATGGGCAACAAAATATTTGTATTTACCAGATCATGAACCCTTATTACTAGGAAAACACACCGGAAATGGTTCATCCATATCGGATCACTTCCAGGGGACAGATGAAAGTATAATATTTGAAAATGGAACCATTTACGCACCTGGTGAAACTGGAGGAACATCTTCCATTTACTCTGTTGAAAATTCATCCGTAAGAGAGATCGTAAAGGGAAAGTTTGTGGTTCAGTGTTTTGACATTAAGGATAAGAGAATTGCATATATCTATAGCTCACAGAAAAAACCATCAATCCTTGTATTCGATGGAAAGGAGTATGATTCTAGCAGTAAGATGTCAGGAGAAGCTGCTGAAGAAATGAAGGTTGGTGAGGTTGAAGGATGGTGCATGATAGCAGGCAAAAATAGCCCAAACCTTGTTTTCGTTCATGGTGGTCCCCATGATGCATACGGAGAATCATATATGATCGAATTTCAGTATTTTCTAAGAAATGGATATAATGTCCTGTTCTGCAATCCCAGGGGAAGCTCGAGCTATGGTTCAGAATTTGCTGCAGCCTGTGTTGGAGACTGGGGAAATGGACCTGCAGAAGACATCTTCAACTTTATAGATGCAGCGAAAAAGAAATATGAACTAACAGGGCAGTTTGGCATAACCGGTGGTTCTTATGGTGGATATATGACAAACTGGATGATAACTCACTCGGACTTTTTAAAAGTAGGTATAAGTGAAAGATGTGTTTCAAACCTGATGAGCATGTGTGGAACAAGCGACATCGGCTTCTGGTTCAATGCGATGTATATGAAGGTAGAAGATCCATGGGGTCCTGACTCAATGAAAAAGTTGCTTGAAAATTCACCCATTTCATATATAAAAAAGGCAAAGACTCCCACAATGTTTATACATGGAGAAAATGATTATCGCTGTCCCATTGAGCAATCAGAGCAGATGTTTGTTGGATTGAAAATGAATGGTGTGGACACAGAATTGATCAGATATCAGGGGGACAGTCATGAACATGCCAGAAGTGGAAAGCCTGAAAACATGATTGACAGATTGCAAAGAAAAAAGGAGTGGTTTGACAGATATCTCCAGAATTACTGATTAGTTTTACCACTACCAATTTTGGATAGTACTTCCTTTGCAATTTTTACATGATTTGTTGCGTTCATTTGTGAATTATAAATATTTTCTATCTTTCCATCAACTATAACAAAGGATATTCTTGGTGGAATGAACCTGCCCTTAGCTCCATATATTTCTCTTATTTTCTGACCAGGATCACTGATTAGCATGAAAGGCAATTTCCTGTGTTCCTTAAACTTTTTATGGGACTCTGGAGAATCAGAACTTATGCCTATGACCTTAGCATTCATTTTCTCGAATTCGTCCCATTCGTCTCTGAAGGCACATGCTTCCGCCGTGCATCCTGGGGTTTCATCCTTTGGATAGAAATATAATACTACATTCCCACTTCCTGCAACTTCTGAGAATCTCACTTTCTCACCACTATCTGTTGTTCCCTCAAAATCAGGAGCTTTATCACCCACACTTAATGTCATAACAAAGCATATTCTATGTTTATTAAAACATATTGTCAAATAATATTGTACATCCAGTTTCTGGAAACCTATAAGTAAATCTCCCCCATACTAAAATGCAGATGTCATTTTCATTGAATAAAAGAAGCAGTATAAAAATAATAACTGTCATGTGGTTATGTTACTTTATTGCATTTGCTCCAGCAGCTCTCCTACTGTTTAACAGATCAGTTAATTCATCCTTATTGGATGGTGGCATAATAGCAACCATAATGACTGGAGTCATTTTCGGCTTTATTTATATGTTCAATAACTACTATATAAGAAAATTAAAAAATTGAAATAAATTTAGAAAATATTGATTTGGTTATGATACCGGGTGGCCTTTTCTTGGATCGGTATTCTTCCCTCTAGAGGTCACATTGTTGATAGATTTTTTGGCATTAAGAATATCCTCTACAAATATGTCAACCATATCAGCAGTAAAGTTTTCTCTTACCACTACCCTCATTATGGTTGTATCCTGTGCATTTGGTGGAAGGGAATAGGCAGGGACGATCCATCCCCTTTCCCTTATTCTGTATGAGAGATCAAAGGCCTTCGAACTTTCCATATTTTTAAGCTTAAAGGTAACAACAGGAATATGTTTCGCTCCATTTATGACCTCAAATTCACCACTTTCTGATAGTTTTTCTGCCAGGTAATTAGCGTTATTCATCATCTTTTTTACGATTTCACCATAACCTTCCTTTCCAAGTCTCAGGATGTTATAGTACTGGGCAATTACCATTGAGCTTCCCTCTGAGAAATTAAGTGTATAGGTTGGCATCTCATCTCCAAGGTAATTTACATAAAATTTTAGTTCCTCAGGAAGCAGGTGTTCGTTTCTGAAAATGAGCCACCCAAGTCCTGGGTACACAAGACCGAATTTGTGACCTGAAGTATTAATGGATTTAACCTGTTCAAGTCGGAAATCCCATTTAAAATCTGGTTCATAAAAAGGTGTTATAAATCCTGCACTTGCAGCATCCACATGCATTGGTATATCCAGTCCTTTAGTCTTTTTCAGATCAACCAGCATCTGATTTATTTCAAACACGGGATCAAATTCTCCTGTAAAGGTGGTGCCCAGGACAACCCCGACAGCAATTGTATTTTCATCAACCATTTTCTTAACATCATCTGGTTTTATGGTGAAATGATCTTTAGCAATTGGAACTATTCGTGGTTCAACATCAAAATACCTTGCGAACTTGTCCCATGAAACGTGGGTATCACCACCAAACACTATGTTGGGCTTATCTACCGGTTTATTCTCCTTTAATCTTTTCTGCCTCCAGTTCCATTTGTGGGCAAGCAACCCAAGCATAATTGCCTCTGAAGATCCTATAGTTGAAGTCCCAATAAAATCATCCTTGTCTGGAAC
Source organism: Thermoplasmata archaeon (assembly GCA_021797955.1). The sequence goes on along the minus strand of JAJZYV010000011.1, from coordinate 9,257 downwards.
ATTATACATATTTGCCATTATGTTAACAATTCTTTCTTCTATTTCCTTTACCTGTGGATATTCAAAGTGATCGATGAAGTTCTTGTGCAGGTTTTCCATTATTAGCTGATCAGCTTCTGGTTCCATCCATGTGGTAACAAAGGTTGCAAGGTTGAGATCAGGATTTCCATCAAGATTCAGTTCATCATGAATCAACTGATAAGCTGCCCTTGGCTCCATTTTACCCTCCGGAAATTCATATTTTGGAACATCATTATCAAGAAATCTGTTGTGCCCCTTCCCATATCTCATCTTATTTTCTCCCTTTTTCTGATTTACGACTCTCTTAGATACCATTTCTTCACTCTTTTTTATACATGTAATATATGAATCATTTTACTTAATAATTCGCCTTTATTATAAAAAATAGAGATCTGGGACTTGACGAAACAACATTAGCAAAAAAATGACAGATTGATTATTGTCTAAACGCAGATTAAAAATATAAGAGATACAGAGTTCACTTCATATAAAAATTCCCTAATATGCACTTTAAAAATAACTCTCTATTTAACGTCCTTAAGGTTCACTTAATTCTATTTTCAACTTTTTCGTAAAGTGTTTCCATTGTGTTTCTTTTCTCCACGCTTTCAATTTTATCTATTTCGCTTTTTGAAGAATCCAATAGTTTCCTCGCATCTTCCATTCTTCCTGTTTTCGCATAAACTTCCGCGAGAATAAGACTGCTGGAAACATATTCGTATGCCAGAGAACTGTTCTTTTCGTAATTTTTGGTTCTTTTTTCATGATCTTTTTCAAGAACCTTAACCATGTAGGGTGCTATCCTATCGTTTTCAGACTCAAGATTAATCACTTCACTTTTAGACCTGTTCCTTCGAAAAGATAAGAAACCCATTTAAAACAGCTATATAATCAAACATCAAAATATAAATGTTACCAAAGGAACTTAAATAATTAATACGTTTCTAATAAGTTTGTCCACTCAATCCATTTTAATATCTGGCATTTCTGCATCTTCTATATTTGATCTCAGGTCCCTTAATAACCTAACTGTGGAACTTACAGTTTCATCATCCATATGCTTGATACAGTTGGCAATATACTCCAGGTGAACTTTTTTTGCCCTTTCAAAAACATTCCTTCCCTCTTTCGTTATATTTAGTTCTATAACTCTCCTGTCGTCCTTGCTTCTTGTCCTTTCTACAAGATTTCGTTTCTCCATGGAATCGATAAGACCAGTTATCCACCCCTGTGTAACCATGATATTGTTGGCCATCTGGACCATGGGCATGCTTCCCTCTTCGGTCAAGTATCTAAGTATTGAATATTCTGTGCTTCCAAGATTTATTCTTTCAAGATTCTTTTCCACGCCTTTTTTCCATACCTTCCAGGTTTCAACCATGGCTCTCCACACTTCTATTGGTTCTCTTTTTTCACTCATTTTTTGATACCTCTTTTCCTTTTATTTCTCCCTTGCTAATTTCTCGACTCAGTTTGCTGGCATCTTCACCATCTGGATCATTATGGGTCTGACCACCTGGGTGGTAATATTTCTTTCCCCTTAATAAAGATAAAATAGCTGCAGTCGCTGAAAGAATTGCGCCTATGTAGAATGAGTCTCTGAGAGAGTTCATCACTGCTGGGGCTAAAGCCAGAGGAAACCATGTGTTACTTTCTAATGTCGCAATTGTAGCGCGGCTGAAATGCAATGAACTCAGGGAGGATGAAGGGATCTGGCTTAAAATTGTCTGCATAGGATTATAACCCAGAAATGCAGAAAAAATAGCTGAAGTTGGTGGTATTTTATCCAAATATGTGGATAAACCAGAAGCATTGGCAGAGGTAAGGGCGATGTTGAAATAGTGGGGTAAATTAGCAGATAGTGCAAGTATGACAATTGTGAAGAAAATACCCATACTGGCAGTCCGGGCAACGTTTCTCACTGTAGCCACCATTCCAGATGAAATTCCTCTGTTTTCTGCAGAAACTGAGTTCATAATAGCTGCAGTGTTAGGTGCAGCAAACATCCCACTTCCAAAACCTAGCATGTAAATTGCAGCTCCAAATGGGAGATACGTGAAGTTGTAGGAAAAGAAGGTGAGGATCACGAATGCAGTTGCAACTATGATCATTCCTATGGTTGCTATACCCCTTGCTCCATACCTGTCAGATAGAGCACCACCAATAGGTCCCATTGTTAGGAATCCAAGGGTCATGGGTATCATGTAAATACCGGCCCAGAACGGAGTTGATGAGTAAGAGAAATTGTGAAGAGGCAACCACACTCCTTGAAGAAGAATTATAAGCATGAACATAAGCCCTCCCCTTCCCAAGGCACTAAGGAAGGACGCAAAATTACCAAAAGCAAATGCCCTTATTCTAAAAAGTGACATCCTGAACATAGGCTGGCTAACTTTGATCTCAACAATTGGAAAAGCAATGAGAAGAATAGATCCAGATACCATCCCTGCTATGACCCATGGATTTGCCCAACCCATTACACTGGTTCCATAGGGGAGAAGACCATAGGTCAGTGCAAGAAGAAATATGGTCAATCCGCTTCCAAAGACAATATTGCCCACATAGTCAATTCTCTGTGTCATATCTCTTATGGAATTATCTTTGAGTTTCAGGAGAGACCATATACTTCCAAAAATACCAACCGGTACGCTAACCAGAAAAACATATCTCCAGTCGAATACAGAGAGTATTCCTCCCAAGATAAGTCCGATAAACGATCCTCCTAGGGCTGCAACCTGATTGAGTCCAAGGGCTTTTCCCCTCTCCTTTACAGGGAAAGCATCCGTGAGAATTGCAGTACTGTTTGCAAATAGGAAGGCGGCGCCTAAACCCTGAACCAGTCGAAACACTACAAGTTCTATGGCGCCTGTATTACCCTTTCCTGGGGTAAGAAACAACAGGATCGATCCAACTGTAAAAATCACAAAACCCCAGTTAAACAATCTTGTTCTTCCATATATATCTGAGAACCTGCCTATGGTCAGGAGTATAACAGCAGTTATAATATTATAGCCCATTATTAGCCATATAAGATAGATAAAAGTTCCTGGGGCAAAAGGGTTTACATCTATTCCTTTCGGACCAAGTATTGCAGGTAATGAAATCAAAATAATTGTACCGTTAATGCTTGCCATGAGCACACCAAGGGTTGTGTTTGAAAGAGCAACCCACTTGTACTTTACCATGATAGTCAATAAGTAAATATTAAAAGATATAAAGTATTTTTGATAATTTGGTTTTTTCTGGTTTACTCCGTTGAAAAATTAAAAAACGTTGTATAGGGTCCATACTTTCAGGGCTTATGGTTACAGTTAGCCAAAAAGTGAAAATAACAGCATTCGGTGGTAGCTTCAGGAAAGATTCCTATAACATGAAACTTTTAAAGGAATGCCAGAGATTAATGCCAGAGGGTTCTGAATTAGAAATTGTCAGTATTAAGGATATTCCCCTGTATAATCAGGATCTAGATGAAAATCAGCCAGAACCTGTCAGAATATTTAGAAACCAGATTAAAAATGCAGATGGTTTCCTCATTGCAACACCTGAATATGACTTTTCCATTCCAGGGTTCTTAAAGAATACACTTGACTATATCTCAAGACCTCCAATGGAAAATCCCTTCACAGGAAAGATAGGAGCAATCATGAGTGCATCCCCAAGCATGCTTGGAGGATCAAGGGCGCAATACCACTTAAGACAGGTAATGGGATTTATGGATGCTAGGGTCATAAACAGGCCAGAGGTATTCATTAGCTTCGCGCATACAAAATTTGATGAAAATGGGCATCTGAATGATGAAATGGCCATAGATTTGATAAAAAAACTTCTGAACAGACTCGTTGATGAGATAAGGAAGGAAAAGTATACCAATAATTGAGATCGGTACTTCTCACAGATCTATCTTTTCAATTGAGTTCTGATCAAAGGCCATATAATCTTTTATGGGAATGAAATCAAGTGAAGGCTTGATATATCTCCACACTGCATCTTTCTTCTCCTTTCCATTTATATTAAGAGAATAATAATCTGCAGTTCCTTTGTAAGGACACGTTGATTTTGTAGGAGATTCCTTAAAATACTTGAGTTTTGCATCTCTTACCGGTATGTATACTGTATCTCCATGCCCCTGTTCACTCAGTATCAAAGCGTCATCAGTTTCTACAATTACCACTCCTTCAGATAATATCTTGATATGCTTATCAATGGTTTTGACCGTTATTTTATGATTATTCTTATTATAATCAATTACTGTTCTTTCCATACTGGCATATGCATAACATTTAAAATAAATTTTTTCCTGTTAGATTCAAAGTAAGGAAATGAGTAATGCTCCCGTGACAGAAAGAATAATACCGGACAGTTTTAGCGTGGTCATTCTATCTCTGAAATAAAGAAAACCAATAATCGCAAGAGTGGCAGGAATCATTGCAACAATTGCCCCTGATATGATAAACACTCCAAGCTGAATAGAATATGAATAAAACACGTTACCAAGCCCATCAAGAATACCTGCCATCAGTCCAATATAAACAGATGACCTTTTCACTGGAAGCTTCTGTGGTGGGTGACTGAGGATCAAACTCATAATTAAAACAAAAATAAAGCCAATTAAACGACCCATAAATAGGGGAAGAGCACTGTAATGTACTAAAAGTATGGATTCTGAAAGAGGTAGATAGTATATTCCCCATGAAACATTTGCTATTCCCGCTATGATAAGAAATTTTCTTTTAGCAGGAGCATTCTGAACTGTTACAAGTATCGCTCCAAGAATTATTAGTAAAATACCTGCATATTCAAAATAATTTACCACTTCCTGCAGGAAAAAAATCCCTATAAAGATAACAATGATCTGCTGAACATTAAGCGTCACACCAGTACTTGACAGAGATTCAACCCCAAGGCCTCTATAAAAAAGCAGGTAACCTGTTCCCAGAAACAGACCAGAAAATATGCCCAGTATGATAACATCCGGACTAAAAAGCCATCCTCCATCAAGAAAAACAAAGACAAGGATTGGCAGTAATCCCATTCCCACTACAATAACAGATATTCTATCTGCTCCAAGATCAATAAGACCCTTCTTAATTAGTGAATTCGATCCGGTCCAGAACAGAAGAACAAGAAATGGCAGAGAAAAAATAAGAAGATTCATCTAACCCTTACACCAGTTTCTGGGGAAGGACGAGGATGGTTAAAAGGTTATACTGTAATTACATATTGAAGTATAAATTGAAAGAGGAAACTGATTGTATGACAGCTAAATTATATTCTTGGAATGTCAACGGACTGAGAGCCTCAATGGATCATGGATTAATCGATTTCATAGAGTCTGTGAAACCTGACGTTCTCTGTATGCAGGAAACAAAGATTACAGGTAATTCCCTTCCGGTGGAATTACTTTCGGCAGGCTATAAATTGTATATGAATGAAGCGGAAAAAAAGGGATACAGTGGTACCATTACATTAACGAAAGTGGAGCCATTAAATGTGACGAAAGGTATGGGAAGCAATGTATATGATAAGGAAGGGCGGCTGCTTACACTGGAATTCAGAGACTTCTTCCTTGTAAATTCATATTTTCCAAATTCACGAAGGAATCTTGAAAGGCTTCAGTATAAACTGGATTTTAACAAGGAATTTCAGAGGTGGATAAAAAATCTGGAAACAAGAAAACCTGTCATAATATGTGGGGATTTTAACGTTGCACACAGTGAGATAGATATAGCAAGGCCAAAGGAAAACCAGAAAAATGCAGGATTCACAATTGAAGAAAGAACATGGATGGACAATTTTCTGGACGATGGTTTCGTTGACAGTTTCAGGGCACTTCACCAGACGGAGGTAAAATACTCATGGTGGTCCTATATGGGAAGAGCGAGGGAAAAGAATATAGGGTGGAGAATAGATTATTTCATTCTTTCTGCAGCTCTGAAAGAAAAGATCATTTCAGCAGACATCATGGATAATATGAAAGGTTCTGATCACGCACCAATATCACTCTTCATGGATTCAAATCTCTAACATAAGGGGAATGGTCACAAATCCGATCTGGTAGTGTAAGTGGATTTAACCCTCTCTTTGTCAGTTAGATAGCCTAACTTAATTATTTCATTATTTATCAACATAGACTACGTCATAAAGAGTGACTCTAGCGGACTTCCAATTTAGAGTCTTTAAAGTCTTCGAGAGTAACTTTAGTAAGTCTTAAGTCCAGTGTTTCAGCGTCGCTTTCTCCAAGTCTATATGGCATTTTTCTCTCTATCATATAAAGTAATTTCCCATTAGATTTATTATTCGTTTCCGTTTCAACCTTTGACTTAAGATATTGATTGTAACCATACTCCATTACTTCAATTCTACTTCTTCCTCTTGCATATACTGACACTCTGTTTACACCTTCTTTCTCTCTTCTAAGCAGTTCTTCATTCAAATCATATTTCAGAAAATCCTGATCAAGAAAAATAGCCTCAGGGAAGTAGCTTAGCACTTGAGAGATCGCCTCATCATTCCTGTACTGTGAGGAAAATAATAGATCAATTGCAAAACGCTCTAGATACCCAGATCTAGCTAGGTTATACATTTTTCTATTTATCACTTTCTTTCGCCCAGAAAAAGCTGAATCCATGATCTGCTTTGCCTCAATAAATTTATCACCGTCTTCAGCATTTATTATTCTGTAAGCCATCTTGATGGAACTGATCTTGTCCATTTTCCATCCTGCCTCAGTGAATTTTTTAATATGATTTTTTTGAATCTCTGTGAGAGGCGATGATGAACGATTCTCGACTCCTTCTACTATACTCTCTTCCAATCCTAAAGCAAGTCCGGAATGAGAGGATATCTGTTCAACAACTTTTGCTAAAATCTCCATTAACTGATCTTTTGAATATTCCGGTGATGTCGGATCAGCCACCATGTTTATGTTAATATTAGTTATATTAATAGGGTGTCTCACATTTCATGAAATGTCACACAGATGTCTAACATTATCTATAAGTTCATAATTTTGGGATATGCGCTCGAAGCATATCCCGTTGATTATGAATATGATAGATAAGATAGTTTCGCCTGATGATCGAAAAAGAAAGTATTCTGATAGACAGATCATGAAGATACTTGTATTACTGAATATGTTCAATATATCATACAGATCATCAAGGGTATTCCTCATCAATCATGAGGAATATCTGAACATGATCGATGTAAAGGAAATACCATCATTTCAGACATTATCATGAAGATCAAGAATGATTGATCTTCATGAAATTAACAGAAAGATCACATATGAATATTCAATGAATGAATCTTCAGCAATGGATTCATTCATGATCCATACATGCAAGTATTCAACAGCAGTAAGAAGAAAGTACTGGAAGAATTATAAGGATCATGAAAGTGGATGGTCAAAAACAACTAAAGGATGGTCCTATGGGAGAAAATGTCATGTATCCATGGATGTTGATTCATGTATCATAAAAGAGTGGATTGTAACCAAAGGAAATATACATGATTCAAGAGTATCACATGATCTGATTGATTCTGTGAGAAATTACATGTATATACTTGCTGATTCAGCCTATGATACATCAGAGATATATGATTACATTTTTGAAAATACTCATTGTCTTCCGGTGATTGATACCAATAAGAGAAGAGGAATCAGATCTGAAAGATTGACCATGAACAGAAATATGGGAATAGATCTTAGAATAGAATATTCTTCTCTGTACTCCTTAAGATGGGAGATAGAAAGAACATTTTCTATTTTAGAGGAAATGTTACACTGCGAAAATATCTGGTATACCATGAATAGATACTATGATCATACTATTGGTTTTAAGATCATTGCCTATAATCTCATGGTCATATCAAATATATTATCTGGAGAAAGGCCAAGGAAGATTAAGAGAATCGTCAGTTGTTGAAATATGAGACACCCTATATATTAATATTACCTGACGATTTATTTTTCCCAAATTTAACGATACTCGTCGGTGTGGCATCCTCTGTCGTTCCCTTTTCATCAGAAAAGTACACCCTTAGCCACTTTGATGCGCTCGCGACTCTTTCTGCCAAAAAGGCAAAGAACGCTTCAAGCGACAAGAAAAAATCCCTCTCACTCAGAAGGGAAAATTATCTCTATTTCCGATATATCGGTTATTACCTTCAGCGATCCAGGAAGTATTGCTTTCACATCACTTACTTTCACGTTTACTTCTGGATCATCAATAGTCTTAACATCTTTTCCATTCAGAACCAGCGTTCCAGCTTTGTTAATTTCAAAACCAAGCCCTTCCAATATCTCTCTTTTGCCGACTCCTTGCACCGTTAACCACACTAAATCATTGCTATTCATTATCTCACTTTTAATCATTAGCGCTACCAATAGCACTCTTTACATTAATGTAATACTTTTGCATATTAAGTCTTATCTACAAACTATACTTCGTTATTCAAATGATATATTTGAAGAAACTTAAGCGCAAACTCTCTATTTTAGATACAATATAAACTTTTAGTGAAGAGTCCTAAGGAAATAATCTATAAACAGAGAAGCTAGTTTTATATGATAAATGTAAAAGAGGAAATAAAATAGCATATAACTTTCATACTATTCAATCAAAAGTGAATAATAAAAAACCCGTTAAAGAGCGGAGTAAGAGCGTGAGAAGGAAAAACATTGTTTTATCTAAAGAATATGTTTTATGTATCATTCAATTCTTTCCGATGTGTTCCACTTTTCTGCAACTGGTTCCCTTGTTAATTCTTCCATTTCATTTCCTATCACTGTATCATTTTTACCAAGTTCACCTATTTGATTCATTCTCTTTAGTGATGGCAGAACCCTGCTTTCGCTGAATGAAATAAGTGAATTATAATCTTTTACGAGAGAATTTATATTCTTTCCAATTTTATTGACACGATCATACATGCCTTCCATTCGCTCGTATATATTGCCTGCTATTTTGACCAGTTCTCCAGAATTTCTCATCATTGAATCCTCCTTCCACGACATCTGAATTACCTTTAGGAGCGCGAAAAACGTAAGGGGAGTTGCAAGAATTATATTATTCATCAATGCATAATCAAGTACTTCTGGATCTGTTCCAATGGCTGCATTAAGCATACTTTCATGGGGCAGGAACATGACGGTGAACTGAAATGATCCAGTCACTTTCTCAAAATACTGTTTAGAATTCAAATTCTTTATCTGTTTTTTCAGGTCATTAGAT
>JAJZYV010000384.1 GCA_021797955.1 Thermoplasmata archaeon | reverse complement strand
TTCAATTGTTTTCATTAGACCATTTCTTAAATCGTATTTTGGTTCCCATTGAATATCAGCTTTTATATTTGTAAGATCTGCAACCGACCTCATTATTTCATTTTCCCTATAATCAACTGCACCGTAATTTGTTTTGGTAATAGTGTTCATTGTTAATTTTTTTATTAATTCAACTATTTCATTAATAGTTGTTGGAACTCCACTTCCTATTGAATATTCAAAATATTTCTTTTTAAAGGTAGTTGATTTTTTTAAAATTTTCATGTAGGCAGAGACAACATCTTCAACATATATGAAATCCCTAATTTGTTTTCCCTCAGTGAGACCAATCTGCTCCCTGTTACAAAGAAAACTATCTATTACCCTACTAATGAATTTTTGTGTTCCATCCTTTTCTCCATAGACATGTTCAAGTTTCAAATTAAACACCCTTATTTTGTTAGTATAAAAACTTAGCCAATTTATGAATTGTTTCTTTGACAAAGAGTAATAATTTAGGTATTCATATAATATTGTATCGGTATTGAGAAATGTATCGGTATTGTGTTCAACAGCAATTTCAATAAGTCTAAGTGGAAAAAGAATGTTAGACTCAACTATCACACTTGGTTTTTCATCGTTTCTGCCGTAGTTGGTAGCAGTGTGTATTACGGTGCTTACTTCTTCACTTTCAAATATTTGTGATATTGGAGTTTCTTCAATATTATAGGAATCTAGTTTACTCAGAAGAGAATCAATTCTCCAAGTATCAGATTTTTTTCGTTTTAATATTATGACTTTGTATCCATCACGAACAAGTTTCTCGCATAAATGACTGCCAAGAAACCCGGTCGCACCAGTTAATAGCACGGTTTCTGCCATGACTCAACTCCAAATTCTCCATTTAGCTCGACCTTCATTCCACATCTTATCCAGATCCAATTTGTCCCTAAGTGTATCCATGGGTTTCCAGAATCCTTTATGTTTGAAAGCGCCCAAAAGACCAGAAGCGGATAAATTTTCTACTGGTTCTTTTTCGAAAACAGTGTTGTCAGATTCTATAAATTCCATCACGTTGGGTTCAATAACAAAAAATCCACCATTGATCCATGCATTATCTCCAATTGGTTTTTCCATGAATTGAGTTACTTCCCCTCTTTCAGTTATTTCCATTGCTCCAAATCTACCAGGTGGTTGTACTGCAGTAATTGTGGCGAGTTTCCCATTTATTCTGTGAAACTTTAACAATTCATTGAGATTAATATCAGATAAACCATCCCCATAGGTAGCTAAGAAATTCTCATTTCCAATAAATTTACTTGCCCTCTTTAAACGACCCCCTGTCATTGTTTCAACACCAGTATCTAATAATGTCACTTTCCACGGTTCAGCTACACTACTTATTATTTTATAAGAGTTTGAACCGATATCTACTTCAATATCAGACTGATGGAGATAATAGTTGAGAAAATACTCTTTGATGACATATCCTTTATATCCTAAACAAATAATAAAATCATTAAAACCATAGTGAGAGTAAAATTTCATTATATGCCATAGAATGGGCTTACCGCCAATTTCAACCATTGGTTTCGGTTTTACTTCAGTTTCTTCAATCAATCTTGTACCACGCCCTCCAGCTAGAATCACAACTTTCATCAAATCATCCCTTATTGACCCATTGTTCCAAATTAGAAATAATTCCTAAGGACTTTAACTTTTCTGACCAATATAAGCTGAATTGAGGTGGCCCACAGATGTAATAATCATAAGCACTAAAGTTTTTAATGTGCGACTGAAGGCATTCAAACTTCATTCTGCCTGTATACTTATTACTTCCACCATCAGTTATGAATTCTTGTAGACAAATATTGGATGGGATGGTATTCCAATAGAATTTCCTCAGAGTTTCATCAACACTTTTCGTCGAATGAAAAAATAACACTCTCTCATTTTCTCTATTTTTGGAATTAATATAGTCCAAGTAGCTTAGAAAAACTGACACTCCGGTTCCACCAGATAAAAATACTTTGTCATGATTTGAGTTTAACAAAAAATATCCGAAAGGGTACCTCACGGAAGTTTTAAATCCTTTCATAGCTTTTTCCACTAAATTACGCGTAAAGTTCCCTTCTCGTCGGACAAGGATGAATGCCTTCTCGTTTCCCCAATTAGCAAAACTGAATGCCCTAGATTCAAGCCATGGTTCACTCGCAGTTTTTGGTTCAAGGGATATTTGCATGAACATTCCCGGAATCCATTCCTTGTATCTTTCAATCTTGACAGAAAGAAGAAAAAGAGTGTCAGATATTTTTCTTTCGAGATTGATCGTAGCGTTTGTGGTAATCATTTTACATTCGCCAGTATTTCATCAAATGCTGTGGCAACATATTCAATCATTTCGTCTGTAATACCAGGATATACACCTATAAAGAAAGATTTATTCATTATCTGATTAGTGACCTTTAGATCGGATGCAATCCTCTTCTTTACACCTAAATAAGCGGGGTGTTTAACAAGGTTTCCCGCAAATATATGCCTAGTCATTATCTTGCGTTTCTCAAGTTCAAACACTATTTCTTTCCTATTTAAACCAGAA
>JAJZYV010000383.1 GCA_021797955.1 Thermoplasmata archaeon | reverse complement strand
AGCAAATCATGTACACTATCCACAAACAAGATGGAGATGCTTAACTTGGAATACCAGAGTGGACAAAGAATATGGCTGCATCTCCATCTGATCAGTCTCTTTCGAGACTCGTTGTTGCAATAATGACGGGTAAAATTGAGGAATGGATCACTGGAAAATATATTAGATTGGAGGTAGATTAGGGTTTGAAAGGGGCCTTTTTAACCTACAGCAAACCATATACACTATCAAAGTAGTAGGACCAATTCATCTTTTTAACTTTTCCTGTTCCCTAATTAATTTGTTCAGTTGCTCTTTGTTTTCCAAAATTCTGCTTGTCGTGACAAAATGTATCTTAGCTGTTTTTAGCAAAATCTCTTCACCATGACTTGAAACCAGTTTTTTTCCAAAGGGCTCAACATTTGTCGCCCCGAGAGGGAAGTTTTCCTTGTATTTTTTCCTCATGCCTTCAACATAATTGAGAAATTCAGCTCTTGCTAATATCGAAGCTGCGGCCACGACTAAATCACGCTCACCATGTGGCGTTTGAATTAGTTTTATTCCTTTTCCTTTTGCCATCAATGCATCTTCAATGTATTTCTTGTCTCCAAATTGATCTGAAATGGCTAGGGTGCATTCCAGTTCAAATTTCAAAACATCCTCAATTGCTCTAGCATGGGCCCATGCAAGAACCTTATTTAGATTCCCCATATTTAATAAAAGAATGTTGTACTTCTCTGGAGAGATTAATACGACTTTCCATTGCCCACTATTCAGAATTTTATATCGAATAAGATCGGCTTTATCCATTATGGAATTATCACTTAGTTTCTTTGAGTCTTTAACTCCAATTGCTTCAAATTTAAGTGTCTGCTCTTCCGTTGCCATTACAGCACAAGCCACGAGAGGTCCATAATAATCACCTTTGCCAGCCTCGTCAGAGCCAATTCTAGTTCCATGGATATTTAATAATTCTTTCTTAGGGGTTCCTGTTAACAAATCAAACTCTTGTGTTTGCTGCAAAAACTTCTCTACCTCTCTCTGTTCATCCAGGGAGGCCCCGCTCATTACAACTTTACCGTTATCGTATAGATTAACAACCACACCATTTCCTCTGGCTAGAAATGCTTGGTGAGGTCTAGATTCAAACGAATATCCTCTAGATTCCAGATATTCTTTTAGTTTAGAAAAACTCTCTCTTATAATAACTAGTGTCATATTTTCCAGTCCTTACAAATTTTTCAAGTCGATACTTATCCCTTGATTGCTCATCTCTTTAGCTAAATCTACCTTTATTTCATCTAATGATATAGAAAATGGAAAATATATTAGACCATTAATATCAGATGGATTTTCCATATCTTCTGCTTTTTGCAGAAGAATGGCAACCTTTTTTCGTCCGAGTTTCGCCAAAAGTATCCCGAGTTCTAGAACTACATTTTGCCTAACTCTTGGCCTTAGTTTCTGGTCATTTCCTGTTTTTTTCCCCTCATCATCAGGTGTTGCTAGAGCGATTCCAAATTTTACATTGTCACTAGCGTACTTTTCTAACTTTTCAATAATGGTTGCACCATCTGATGGTAATTGATTTAGTATTAAAGGGTTGAGCCCCCATCTTCTTAACATGGCTTCCAATTGGTGTTTTAAGGCATTGTCTTGACCATAAACCACGAAAATGTCATTTTCATTATTATATGAATTTTTTATTGAATTTCCTTTATTATCGTTAAACCCAAGTAACATTTCAACCTGATCTTTGTTTTTTCCTTGGACATTAACTTTTCCTTTATCATACAAGTTCACAATCGCGCCATTGCTCAATTCTAGACGTATACCTGTATCATTTCCTGTTCTATTCCTCTTAATAATATTTATCCCAGATTTATTCAATATTTTTTCAATCTCTACATCAGTTAATGTGGTGTTCATTATAATGTATATTTGAGTTATCAATTTAAATATTTTTCATAGTTACAAGTTGAATGAGAATTTTCAATCCCTTATATGAATTGCTGTAAATTTGAATAGATCCTAACATGACCCATTGCAATAGTCTTATTTCTATCGATGTGGAGAAAAAGAAGTGATAATTCGAAAAACTCACTATTGCATCGGATGAGGTTATTATTCCAAGGATGATTTTCGAGCACATATTTTTCAAGAAGTTCGTCTTGTAATTTCTTAGCCTCTTCTTGGATCCTGCACTGTGTAATCTGAAACAAACTGTATACTCCATTCTCCAATATTTCGTGGCGTAACTCTTCAAATATTAACCTTTTACTGAATACTCTTTCATCCTTCATTTGGATTGCCTGTCTCTCCGACATAAACAGGAGTCGTGCGTTTTCCATATTTCTTAACCACCCCAAGTTGGTACAGAGTGAAACCTAAGTATTCAATATCATCACTAAATTAGTTTTCTAGATTCGCCAATTTATTCCAATGTTTCCAACTCATACTTAACCTCCAAAGTTCCTAATAAATACTCTAAATTTAAGTTTTAAATAAATTTATTTTTGCTTTTTTAGCTCAACCAAATCCACACAGTTCTTTCCTCAACATTTTATCTATCTCCAGCAGCAGCATTAATTCTTCAATGG
>JAJZYV010000382.1 GCA_021797955.1 Thermoplasmata archaeon | reverse complement strand
CGTTTCATGAACTGGAAGACTGGAATGTTTGAGCGAATTGAAAAACTAATATAATCATTGAATCATGTCAAAGTAATGGAAAAAACAGGTCCACTTAAAGACGTAAAAGTTCTTGATTTAACACAGGCAATGGCCGGGCCGATGGCTACAATGACGCTCGGTGACCTTGGAGCTGACGTGATTAAGGTTGAGCCCCTTTCTGGAGATCAGACAAGATCTTGGGCCCCTCCCTATATGGATGGGATGTCTTCCTACTTTTTAAGCGCTAACAGAAACAAAAAAAGCATAGCCTTAGATTTAAAGAGTGCGGAAGGACAGGAAATTCTTAAAAAACTTACAGAAAATGCCGATGTGATAGTGGAGAATTTCAGACCCGGTACAATGAAAAAATTTGGCCTTGACTATTCTGATGCAGTAATGATTAATCCTCGAATCGTTTATTGCAGCCTTTCGGGATATGGCCAAACAGGACCATCAAAAGAATGGCCCGGTTATGACCTTACTGTGTTGGCATACAGTGGTCTCCTCAGTATGAACTCAGAAGAGGGGCGAACTCCCATAAAATTCGGTGTACCTATCGCAGACATAACCGCGGGACTATTTGCTGACATTGCAATTTTAGGAGCCCTGCACCATCGGGATCAGACAGGAGAAGGGCAGTTTATTGATTTATCCATGCTTGATGCGAATTTCTCAATTCTCACACATCAGGCTCTTGGTTATTTTTCGACGGGGAGGAACCCCAGGCATCTTGGATCCGCACATTCGAACATCGCTCCGTACCAGGTCTTCCAGACCAAAGATGGTTACATAGCTGTTGCTGTGGGAACTGAAAAACTCTGGTCAATATTTTGCAATATAATTAAAAGAGGTGACTTGCTTTCTAACCCTCTATTTGAAACCAATGTAACCAGAGTAAAAAATCGTGAAACGCTTGTGGAAGAAATAAACAAAACATTCATTGAATTTAAAACTGATGAGATTTTCTCAAAACTCCAAGAATCGGGAATTCCCACTGCTCCCATAAATTCGATCAGTGAGGCAACATCTGCGCCTCAGATAAAGGAAAGAGGGATGGTTATTGACATGAATGCTCCCTATGGGTCCGTACGACTGCTGGGAACCCCATTCAAAATGTCAAAATCACCGGGAGAGATAAAACTGCATCCTCCAATGCTCGGAGAAAACACTGAGGAGATACTTGAGGAACTTGGCTATGACGGTCCATCCATAGATAATTTGAGAAAGGGGAAAGTAATTAACACAGGAATTAAAAATGATTTGGACTGAGAAATTATTGATTTGAAGACTGTTTACATACTGGACCAAGCGCATCTACGGATATTTCGACTTCTGTTCCTGAAGGAATAGATTCCTGTGATCTGCAAAATAACCTAACCCCTTCGGTTGATTCAACTAAAATAATGCTGTACTTTTCAGGAAAAGGATCGGGAGACGCAATTAAATCGACAGATTCCACTACTTTTCCTTTGCTAACAGTAATCTGTTCGATATCCTCATTTCCACAATTAGGGCAGATTGCCCTTTTCACTACAAATTTTTTTCCGCAATGCTTGCACAAGTTTATATTCATTGGGCACCACCATAAACTATTGCTGTTGCATTGTTTCCAAATCCAGCCATGCTAAGAGAGAACCCTAGATTGGCGTTCTTAACCTGTCTCTTCTGAGCTTTTCCAGTAAGCTGGAGATAAATTTCCCCGGCCTGGGCTACACCACTTGCTCCTATGGGATGTCCCTTTGAGTTAAGGCCGCCGCTTGTATTAATCGGGGTTGACCCCTCAATAACTGTTTTATCTTCCATCACTGCTTTCCAGCCTTCTCCCTTTTTGAAGAAGCCTGCATCTTCACTCTCTATAATTTCTAGGACTGCAGTCATATCGTGAAGTTCTACAACATCCATATCTGAGGGCTTTAGATTTGCTTTCTTAAATGCCATTTCAGAGGCATTTTTAACACTCACGATTGATGTGAGTGAATCCCTAAACGTCAAAGAGGATGTGCCTGATGAGTATCCTGCGCTTTTAATTTCGACGTGATCCTTACCGAATGAGAATTTGTTTTCATCTGATGACATCAACACTGATACGGCACCATCGCTGACTGGACAGAATTCGTAGATTCTTAAGGGATCTGCAATTATTCTGGATTTCATCACTGCATCAAGTGAGACTTCCTCTTGAAAATGCGCATATGGATTGAGCGAACCGTTATGATGGTTTTTAACTGCAACCTTTGCTATACTTTCCCGCGGGGCATTAAATTCTTTCATATACGACCTGGTCATAAAAGCACCTAATGAAGGGAGGGAAATGCCGGCAGATCTTTCCTCCGGCTGCAGAAGCGACGCAATTATTCTTGTGGATTTTCCCGTAGGATATCCTGTCATTTTCTCTGCCCCCACCACAAGAACGCTTTCAGCATTTCCAGATTTTATTAACGAGTCTGCAACCATAATGGCACTCCCCCCACTGCCGCTTGTATTGTCTACCCTTATTGAAGGTACTTCATCCATGGAGAGCCTTGTAGACAAAAGATTGTTGACTCCAGACATATCGTTGTACTCT
>JAJZYV010000381.1 GCA_021797955.1 Thermoplasmata archaeon | reverse complement strand
CTCTTTGAACGCTCATAAAGCTGTATCGTTTCCCTTATCGTTTTTGACGGTATACATCCCAAATAAAGGCAATTTCCCCCAAGCACACCTTTAGGATCAACCATAACAACATCATAACCAGAACGGGCAAGTCTGAATGCAGCAGGGTACGCTCCTCCTCCTGCTCCTATAATTAAGACATCAGTCTTCATAATATCCATAGAATTTCATTCTATATATTTACAGTGCTACTTTTTTAGACATTTAAAGTTAGGTTTGGTTCGGTTCCGCAGGATTTAGATATTCCGGAATGCGTACATGGAAAAGAAGTTAATGTGGAGATTAGAAATGGCATCTATAAAAAAAAGACAAATAGCGGAATACTCGCAAATATATTTAGAGAAACGTTCTTCCCATATCTGGGGTATTCCATGAACGATTTTGATACTTATCAAATAATGCGGTTAATGTCGCCATTGAATCTCTGAAATTTTTCAAGTTAGATCTGTGTATTCCAAGAATGCCATGTTGTGGGAATAAAGTTTCCTTTAAGGAGCTGCGTTATAAATCTATATGCTCTTTAATAGCATTTTTAAATAAGCCTTCATGGATGATTTCTCTGAATTCAAAGTGATTCACAACTCGTTACACGCTTAAAATTTACCTTTGAAATCTGTGTAACTTACACAAAACTAAAATTCTTCTTCGAAAATACGATAAATGCAAACAACAGAAAATCATAAACATAATTAATACCAAATTCATCTCTGTTAACCAACAGGGATGATTAATGGCGAGAATGCATAAAAGGAAGAGGGGAAAATCTGGCTCAAAGAATGTATATTTGGCGAATGGCCATGCTTGGGTAGAACAGAGCCCTAATGAAATAACAGAAATCATATTGAATTCACAGAAGGAGCATTTAACTTCTTCTCAGATTGGAATCAGACTTAGGGACCAATATGGAATTCCTGGAACAAAGCACGTGCTTAACGCAAAAATTGGAAAGATCCTTCGGGAAAACAATAGTAGTCCAGCTATACCAGAAGACCTAAACAGTCTTATCCAGAAATATAAAAGGGTATCAAAACATATTGTCGCTAATAAAAGAGATATGAGCAATACTAGGGGAAAAAACTTGATCATGGCCAAAATGCTGAGATTAGTAAAATATTACAAGAGAGAAGGATATTTGGCTCCAGAGTGGGAACTTAATAAAGTTCTATAGTTATGTTAAAGGACATTATTCCTATAAAATTTTTTAATGCACTAAACGTAGCGAAGGAAAAAATAATTCACTCCCCATACATTAGAATTTTAACCCATTATGATGGTGATGGGACTAGCGCGGCAATTATTTTAGTTACAGCTCTTGAAAGACTTAAGATACCCTACCATTTAAGTTTTATAAAGGATCTGAGCGAAGATGGATTCAAAAAAAGGTTACAGGAAGAACCTTACAATCTTACTTTGATAGCAGATGCAGGTTCTGACCAGATGAAATTTGTACCAGATATGGAAAATATAATTGTTCTTGATCACCACTATTATGAAGAATCATCTTCGAAATCTCTAAACATAAATGTAAGGGATTATGGTTTCAACGGCACTACTGAGGCATGTGGTGCTACAATGGCTTTACTAATGGCCTTGGCAATAGATGAATCGAACAGAGATCTTCTTAAATTTATGGTAGCAGGAGCTATAGCAGATAAACAGGACATCGGAGGTTTTAAGGGGCTAAATTCAGTCATTATTAAAGAGTATGGAAAATCATATAAGCTTCACAAACGGTTGAACTTGAACGGAACCACCCTGCTCGATGCACTCACATTTTCTACGGATCCTTTTTACTATGATTTAACGGGCAAAACAGATAATATAAAGGAGTTCCTGACAGGTCTTGGATTCGAACCGGGCAAGGAAATTGCAAGTTTAAACGATGATGAAAATTTAAAACTAGGAAAAGCTCTTTTTGCCAAATTAGCGCTTCAAGGATGCGAATCAGAAGCATTGAAGTATTTGGAAACAGAAGACTTCCTTTTTGAAGATGGATTTTCCGGAAAATCTCTTTCAAAAATAATAGATGCAAATGCTAAACTTGGATCGAACGCCATTCCAGTTCATTATTTCCTTGGTGATAAAAAGCTTTTAGAACAGATGCAATTAAATTGGAAGGCCTTTGAAACTAAACTTATTGATTATGCTTACCGTTCTTATAAGGAAATGGTAAAAGAGAAAAATATCCAATATTTTTACGCACCAGGATCTGAAATGGCAGGGTCCATAAGCGGTATCCTTATGTTATATGTAGCGGATCAAACGAAACCAGTAATAGGTTTTAATGCCGGAGATAATAACACATTAATCTCATCCAGGGGAACAAGAAACCACGTTAATAAAGGTCTTAATCTATCTCTCATAATGAAAGATGCCTGCAAGAAAGTTGGAGGCAGTGGAGGAGGACATGATATTGCCGCAGGAGGAGTTATACCCAGAGGAACTGAAAAACAATTCATAGAGATCGTGGATAAGATGGTATCAGATCAGTTAGAAAGTAATAAAATGTAATATGAAATTTTCTTGATATTGCTATTTATTATCTTATA
>JAJZYV010000380.1 GCA_021797955.1 Thermoplasmata archaeon | reverse complement strand
GTCGTGGAACTAGGAACCTCCGAGGACATCACAAAATCTCCAATGCATCCATACACGGATATATTAATTCGATCTATGCCAGAAGTCTCGTCTTCTGGAATAAACGATTCAATTGCAAAGATAGATTTCAACGCCTATAACGGAGGAATAAAAGGGTGTGTATTTGCCCATTCTTGCCCGAGGAAAACTGAAATATGCACATCCGAGAAACCTCTTCTTCAGGAGATGGGAAACGATCATGAAGTTGCGTGTTTCCATCCTATTATTGCATAGAAGATCGTTTGCTTAGTTCCTACGCTGTTATTCTCCTTCGCCTTAATTTCTTTGCATTCAAGTAGGCAAGGGGAGTTTCGAACCTCTTATTGCTTATCTTACCGCCAGCAGGTCATTCTTCAACTTCGTCATGGTTACAACCACGTGATCTGGATCCCAGATCACTCATGGGGAGTTGACCTCAATGAAACAATCGCGTATCCCTGACCAGTCCATGGATCATGGAGTCAGAACTCGCGAAAAAGAATATACATGGAAACCCATTTTTGCGAAAATAAAGTGGAGTGTCGTGATGCAAGTCTACAAATTAAGGCTCAAAAAGTAGTTTTCTTCAGCTTTTCATAAGATTTCAGCCAATCGACATTGTTCCATGAGACTTTGGACATCATGTGCTGGTCAATGATGAGCCTAGTTGCCTCGGACTGCAGCCTTTCAGGTTTGCATTCAAAGCACAATCCGGAAAGAGAGAGCATATTGGGGAGTACAGTCCTGAAAATTGTGATAGACCGGATCATGTGGTAGCATGATGTAACGATGTACAGATCACCTGAAAATCCATCTTTCTCAAGCATTTCGCGAACGTATACGGCATTTTCAACAGTGGTTGTTGACTTCTCCTCCACTTCTATGATGTCTCTATCTGCACCGAGATCGATGGCAAGTTTGACCATCATTCCAGATTCTGAGTAAGAACATTCGGGTGACGTTTTTCCGCCAGAGAATATAATTACTTCTGGATGTGTCATTCGGGCGAACTGTATGGCTCGCTCAACTCTTCCTTTCATTTCTTCAGTTGGTTCACAAGACTTGAGCATACACCCAAGAACTACCACAATTTTCATTTTAATCCAATTCAGATACTGGATTAAAGCGTTCTAAATAATGATCGTTTTCAACGATCTCAATTTTGAGCCTTACCTAATTTGGCATGATTCAAAACTGTGATAGCTCTGATCACGAGTTTTGAATTATTAGAAATAGTTTTATAAGCCAAACACACATCGTTGCAAGTGAAATTTGTTTCAATCGTCTCTGGGACATCAACCGACGGTTTGAGTATAGCAAACGTTGAACTAAATGGGTATAACCTTGACACTAAATATAAAATCTTGTCAGGGAGAAATAAGGCATTCACCCCTAAACTTCGTGAGGAATTGCTTAAGGTAGCTGAAAATACAAAGATTGATACAGAATTTGTATCACGCTTAAGTTCGAAGCTCGGCAAGGTGATAAGCGAAAGCGTACTTTCGCTTGATCTTGATTATGATATTATTTCATATTCAGGGCACACGGTCTACCATGGACCATCGGTTGGGAAGGGTAGAAATGGAACGCTTCAGCTTGGTGAAATATCATTTTTAGTGGCTAGATCAGGTAAAACGGCAATAACAGATTACAGGATTACTGATATGGCATATGGAGGGTTAGGTGCCCCGCTTATGGCGCTGAGTGACTATATCATCTTCAAAAAACCCAGCACTCTTACAGTAAACATAGGTGGGATCTCAAACGTTACCTATCTGGATTCAAACCGTTTCATAGCATTCGATACTGGACCCGGAAACATGTTGATTGATCTCGCCATGTTCTATTTATATGGGCAGACCATGGATAAGAATGGCCAAATAGCATTATCCGGCAAAGTCTCCACCCAGTTGCTGGAATATCTTATGAGAGATCCTTTTTTCAAGAAAAAACCTCCAAAAAACAGTGGCCGGGAATATTTTGGTAGTGCATATCTCCAAAGGATAATTAGGAGGTTCCCCTCATTAAAGGGTGGAGACTTGGTTCGTACACTCACTCGTTTTACTGCGTTAAGCATACAGGAACAGGTTGAGAAGTTCATTGACGGGGCATTGTCAGATATTGTGGTAGGAGGCGGGGGGACAAAAAATCCAGTTCTAATGCAAGATCTTAACGAGCTTTTTAACGGCAAGGTAAGGACATTTAGCAGTACCGGAATCAGGGACGACCTCAGAGAAGCCCTCGGCTTTGCTATCCTGGCAAACCAGACTCTACATGGCGCCGCCGGGAGATTGACAGATATTCAAACTATGAGTGGACCTGTACTTGGGAAGATAGTTCCCGGCAGAAATTTTGATGAGATATTCAAGCTCTTAATCTCTAACTCTGGCACTTTTGCATAATATATTTTAAATTTTCCCCTTATTTTCTATGTTTTACAGAAAGACTTTTATGCTTGCATATTATGCATATGCATAATATGATTGACCACAAAACAAAAAACAATTATCCGGACTGGGTGTTGAAATATTGGACCGAGGGGACACTTGTCATGAGGAGGAGGGATCATTACTATCTTTACAGGGTAAGCAGTAAATGG
>JAJZYV010000379.1 GCA_021797955.1 Thermoplasmata archaeon | reverse complement strand
AAACCAAATTTTGAATGACAATTATATAGGAAAAGAAGTTAAAATACATGGTTGGGTTTACCGTGTAAGGTCAAGTTCTAAATTATGCTTCATAGTAATGAGAGATTATAGTAATGTCATTCAAACTGTGGGCAGATTAGAAGACTTAAATGAAGATGATTTCAAAAGTCTTTCCAATCGCACAATCGAAAGCAGCCTTGAAATTGCAGGAACCGTAAACAGAGATGAAAGGGCAATTACAGGTTACGAACTCAGGATAAAGTCGTTCAAGATATTCCAGAGAAATGAAAATTTCCCAATTACCAGGGATCAAGGTGAAGAGTTTCTCCTTGACAACAGACACCTGTGGATTAGGAGCAGGGAATTCAATGCAATATTAAAAATTAGATCCACTATTTTCAAAGCATTCTCAGAATATTTCTTTAAAAATGGCTATTATGAGGTACATCCTCCCATGATGGTTTCAACTGCGACTGAAGGTGGTTCTACCCTTTTCAAAGTCCCGTTCTTTGGAGAAACTGCATTTCTTACACAAAGTTCCCAGTTCTACCTTGAAACGTTTATTTTTTCCCTTGAAAAAGTATTTACAGTTTCACCCAGTTTTAGAGCAGAAAAATCCAGAACATGGAGACATCTTACTGAATACTGGCATGCGGAAGGAGAAGTCGCATGGATTGGAAATAATGAGATGATGGATATTGAAGAAGCGATGATCAAATATATCATCAAAGAGGTTTTGGAAAATAACAGACAGGAGCTTGCCCTTCTTAACAGAGATATTTCTGCATTAGAGAAGTCTCTGGAGCCATTCCACAGATTGACCTACTCAGAACTTATTAAGAAAGCTCAGGAATTTGGTCTTGACATAAAGTATGGCGATGATCTGGGGGCAGATGAAGAAAGAGCAATAATGATTCATTTTGACAAACCCGTTTTTGTAACTCATTTTCCTGAAGAATTGAAAACGTTCTATCACAGACCGGATCCTCAGAATCCCGGATATATTCTTTGTCACGACCTTCTAGCACCTGAGGGATATGGAGAAATAATAGGTGGGGGGGAAAGGATATGGTCTCTGGAGGAACTAAGAACAAGAATTCAGAAAGCTGGCTTAAAGGAAGAGGACTATTATTGGTATCTGGATTTAAGAAAATATGGCAGTATCCCACATGCTGGTTTTGGTCTTGGTCTTGATCGTTTGTGTCTCTGGATCATGAAGCAGGCCAATATCAAAGATATAATTGCATTTCCAAGAACCATAAGAAGATTGAGACCGTAGGGAGTTTTCGTTGAGTAACAGTTTCAAAGAAGTATTGAGAAATGGGAGTGGGGACAATATCCCAGTGTGGTTCATGCGTCAGGCTGGAAGATACATGCCTTCCTATAGAGAAATAAGGAGAAGATATTCAATGCTGGAGCTCTGCAAGAATTATGAGACCGCAGCAGAAGTAAGTTTTCTTCCCGTTAAAGAGCTGGGAGTTGATGCTGCCATAGTTTTCTCTGATATTCTCCTGATTCTGGAGAATATGGGTTATTCCATAGACTATCCGGGGAACGGTAGCCCTGTTGTCACCAAAAATAAATTTCCATCAAATGAAAGATTTAATTCTTACGCAGCGGAAACCATTAGGAAATTCAGAGAGCATCACGGAGATTTCCCCATAATCGGATTTACAGGTGCACCACTCACGATCCTTTCATATGCAATGAATGGAAAAGCAGACCCTGATCTGAAAGCAACCAGAAAGGCAATCGCCACTCAGGAGGATTCTTTGCTTGATCTTATGAATGAATTGAAAGAATTGCTAATCAATGATATAAAAGAACAGGTAAAAGCAGGTGCAGATGCAATTCAGATTTTCGACAGCTGGTTAGGTTATCTCCCATACTCGTTCATAAGGAACAATTACCTGAGCATTCTTCAGGAAATGTCTGCGGAGATCCATTCATTAAACTCCAAGTTAATTTTATTTTCAACAGGAACAAATCATATATGGGAGATGATCGGGGAGATCAATCCCGATGTTGTAAGTATAGATTGGAGAATGGAGATCCCACAAGCTCAGAGCTTCTTTGGGAATGAAATGATAATTCAGGGAAATCTTGACCCGGTTATTGCAGCAACAGATTCTGAAACAAGCCTAAGAGAGACAAAAAGAATACTAGAAAGTCTTCTTTGGAATGATCATTACATATTCAACCTGGGCCATGGGGTTTTGCCGGAAACAGATCAGGAAATATTAAAAAACATAGTAAAAGAGGTACATAATTGGCAAATTTAAAGAAAACGGCAATAATTTTAGCTTCCTATGGGAGTCCGGAAAGCAAAGATGATTTGCTTGAATACCTAAGGGAAGTGTTCAACGGAAGAGATCCTCCAGAATTCGCTGTTCGAGATACGGAAAAGAAATACTCCATAGTGAATTACATTTCTCCATCTGGCCAAATCATCAAAGATTTAAGGGTTGGAATAGAAAAATTAATGAAGGCTAAAAGACAATTCGAGGGTGTTCAAATTGTCAATGCCTTTAAACACTGGAAACCATCCCTTGTTGAAACTACCAGAAACTTTGCAGAAAATGGCATTGAAAATGTCAAGATACTTCCTCTATTTCCCTTAA
>JAJZYV010000378.1 GCA_021797955.1 Thermoplasmata archaeon | reverse complement strand
TTCGGCTATTGAATAACACTCCTCAACTCTTTCCTTCATTCTGGAAATATATTCATTGTATTCAATGGACGTTAATATCAGCTCCCGGCTCTGATTAATTCTTCTTTCCGGTTTTCTTTATATTCTAAAGCTTTCTTCACAAGATGCAAATGAAGCTTTGATGGATTTAACGGTCTTGATTTAAACTCACTATGATATTGAGAGGCAATGAAGTTATCTCTATCTTTCAATTCAGCTATTTCCATTCTAGTTCCCTCATCATCCACTCCTGAGAAAATCATACCTGCTTCCTGAAGTCTTTCTATATAGAGAGGGTTTACCTCAAATCTGTGTCTGTGCCGTTCATAAATTTCTGGAGAGTTGTATAAACTCATAGCCAGGGTATTGTCCATTATCATAACCCGTTTGGCTCCAAGTCGCATTGTTCCGCCCATATCCTTAACATCCTTTTGTTCAGGAAGTATATCTATAACTGGATCTGGCGTTGAGGAATCAAACTCTGAACTGTTTGCCTTGGCAAGATTCAAAACGTCTCTTGCATATTCAATTACTGAAATCTGGAATCCAAGACAGATTCCCAAAAAAGGGATCCTTTCTTCCCTGGCTTTTCTTGTAGCGATTATTTTTCCTTCAACACCTCTATAGCCAAATCCTCCAGGTATGAGAATACCATCAACCCCTACAAGTGGTGATTTGTCCAAAGACAGAGAGTCTGAATCAATCCATCTGAGATTTGTTTTTATTCCTGTTTCACCTGTAACATGTGTGAATGCCTCTTTGTGGGAGAAGTATGCATCGTGGAGTTCAGTGTACTTACCAACAACAGCAATTGTAACCTCCGCTTGAGGGTACAATATATTTTTTCTGTACGTTGTCCATATATCATTGAAGGGCTGGGAAACAAGATCGAGGCTTTTCTTTATAATCTCAACAACGCCCTGTTTTTCCATTATTTCAGGTATTAAATATACATTGGAAACATCGTGTACACTTATTACGGACTCCTCCGGAACATCTGTGAATAGTGCTATCCTTCTCTTCGATTCAGGGTCAAGCTTTTTAGAGGATCTTCCAAGAATCAGATCTGGTTGAATACCGATTTCTCTGAGGCTCTTGACACTATGCTGTGTTGGCTTTGTTTTTAATTCTTCGTTAGAACCAACGGATGGAACCAGAGTAACATGCCCAACAAGCACTTTGCCTGGTTCTTCTCTCCTTAGCTGTCTTATGGCTTCAAGGAAAGGCATGGATTCAATATCACCAACCGTTCCTCCAACCTCTATAATCATCACATCTAGAGGTTCGGAATTTGCCACCTTCTTTATTCTTCTCTTGATTTCGTTTGTAATATGCGGGATAATCTGAACGGTACTTCCAAGGTATTCTCCCCTCCTCTCCCTCTCAATTACCTCTTTGTAAATTTTGCCAGTGGTTAGGTTGTTATCCCCTGTGAGATTCTTGTTGAGATATCTTTCATAATTCCCCAGGTCCAGATCAACCTCGCTTCCATCGTCCAGGACAAAGACCTCTCCGTGCTGGTATGGATTCATTGTTCCAGCATCATAGTTTAGATATGGATCAATCTTAAGGGCAGTTACTCTAAGCCCACTATTCTTAAGCAGATAACAAATACTTGATGCGATGGTTCCCTTTCCAATTCCGGAAAGAACTCCACCAGTAATCACAACATATCGCATTGAGGATTAACGAATGAAAAAATATTAAACTTGGCAATTGGCATTGTCTTATAAAAAATTAAGATCTATATCTTCTACCAATTCTTTCATTTTCTCTTCTCTTTATCATGTAATATATGCCGATCAATCCTATTCCCACGACTAGCAGGGTGAAGCCATAAATCACAGCATCCCCCTCATAAGACGGAAGGTTACCAAAATATATATCTAAAGTAAGATTTGAATTGTTATTGCTTGTCACAGTAAGTGTCCAGTTACCAGAAGTTGTAGCTATGACGGAACTGGAAGCACTTGAACCTGTAAAGTTAATGTTGTTTGTTCTAGCCCCACTGGGAGTCAAGAGGAAGCTGGATACTGAAAAGTTGGTTCCATTGACTACTTTTATGGAATATTGAATGGTATTCCCCTCATTCACATAATATTTATAAGAGATACTTTTTCCAGTTTGGTGAAAATTCACATTATCATGGGTTGACACGCTTCCATAAACAGCAAGTATTGATATTGAAAATAGAACTACAGATATTATAATTAGTATGGCTCCTATTTTCCAGAACTTCTCCTTACCCATTAAACCTATGAATCTCATTGTGAATGTTAAATAGAAATAAGCTCCTTTGATATAATATTATAGCAATCTGCATAGCTAATTGAAAAAATTAAAAGAATTTTAGGAAAATTTTAAAAATCCCGGTTTCTGTTTGGTCTTCCATTCCTTGGATACCTGAAGCGGCCTTCTCCTTGCCTAGGGGGTCCATTTCTAGATCCACCGGATCTGCTTCCACGAAATCCCTGTGACCTTCCTCCATTGCTTCTTCCATTCCTGTTATAAGAGAAACTCAACTTCATATCAATAAATGGATCCTGATCAAGTTCAATTCTGCTCATTCTTATCCTGAGCTTTTTCTCGATGTCCTTTATTGA
>JAJZYV010000377.1 GCA_021797955.1 Thermoplasmata archaeon | reverse complement strand
GAATCTGCTTTTTCAGATGTGCACACTATAATATCATAGCCTCTGATTATTTCAGGTCCGGAATCATAATCTCCAAGGGATAATCCAATTCTGAATTCCCTGCCAAATAGTTCCCTCATCTCATCAAACTTTTCTTTAGCCAATGCTTTCAATGGTGCAATGTATATGGCCTTCGATCCATTCTTGATTGCCCTGTGAATGGCATAGTATGCAACGAGTGATTTTCCGGATGCGGTTGGAACGGAGACCATTACGCTCGATCCGGAGGAAATGATCTTGATTGCTTCCGCCTGATGCGGATAGAGATCAAAATCCGTGAAATCTGGTACGGAATCAAAAATTGAAATTTCGCTGGCTTTCATCTATGGCTTATAATCATGAATGAATAGTTAAGAATTTGCTGTCTCATTGGGAAGGAAAACAGGAAGAGATCAAGAGCGAAACCTGCAAACGGTCGGTGCTCTTGCTTGATTGCAAGAAGTGGAATAAACCCAAATTTTGAAACGGATGTCTCTCCAAATGAAGAATGACAGAAGATGTAGGACCGAATCCCATCCTGATGTAAGGTCATCACTTCACACAACCAATATATCAGCGCAAATATGCAACAAGTATAGTGTGCTAATATGTATCATGCTAAATATATATAGGAAGAGAAGCTTCCGGAAAAGTGAAAACAACAAACAAATTGATCGGAATAACAGCGGTTTTGATAGTGATCCTGTTTTTGGGAATGTCCATGCAGCCTTCGGTAGTGGCACATTCTCAGAATAGCAATGCTATAAGTGTTAAACAACAAGTGGAATATGGCAAGCACTTTAACCAGAGGCCAGTTAATGCCAAACAACAGGCGGAATATAACAGATACTTTATCCAGAATCCTGTAAACGCAACAGAACAGCTTTCAAATGCGTTCATGACATGGTACATCAACAAGGAAAATGCAAATCCTTACATTGGCGGTCACATATCAAAATTGCACATGCCACAGAAGAGCCATATCAAAAAGCTGCTGTCCACATTCCTTGAGGAGAATCCTTCCGCAGTAATACTCTTAAAACAAATAACCAAAATGGAGAAAGAGAGATTTGCGATTCAAAATCATAAGGTTTATGAAAGATTTATTTCAGCATTGAAGAATGGAAAATTGAATAAAACCACCAAATACACTCTAACTTCTGGTAATTCAGTTTATGCTTTTTCAAGGATGCCAATGTCCGGGCCACCATCTAATGTTCTAGGTACATCGGGAAAATGGGGAATGGTTTCTATAAATTACTTTACCTATACTCTCGGTTCGGGCTGGTTTTCAATCACTGAAACATATGGAGAGCAGGATAATTTCAATACTGTTTATTCAGGATCTCCTGCTCAGACATTTTATAATAAAATTACAGGTTTTGCAAGTGTAGATAGCATCTTAACTGGATTATTTGCGGGTGCTATTTTTGGGCTTGCCTTAGGTGCTATAGCGGGAATTATTGCTGGGCTGGCAGTATATATTGTGTTCTCAATTATACATTCAGAACTTAGAAACATTTATCAATCTACATATTCAAACAACAACTGGGGAGATAAATATATGTGGATGGTAATGCAAAATGATTACTATTATAATTGGATAGATATTGCTCAAGATTTTACCTCAACCGTCAATATGTATGGATATCTCTCTAATGGAAATACACAGTCTATATTTCCACAACTTCCAACATTGTTTGTGGGTTCAGCATACCTATCAAATGGAGCACATTCATTTGGAAATTCACACGGATTAAATAATTGGGTATATGTGGGGTATTAGAAGTGAACTTAAGCACTGAGTTTATTCTCTTTTTATTTCTCTTATTTCCTTTTTTTGTGATATTAGACAGACTTCGAGAGATTTATTATAAACCAACTATCTTGCAAACTATTACGGAGAGATTCTCTAAACTCATTTTTTATATTAACATTCTCTTTTCATCAGTTGCCTCTGTGGTCACCTTTTATTTTATGATTAACTATTGGGGGGTAATGAATTCCCCTCTCGATTCTGTACAGAGGTTATCCTTTGGTTCAAATTTCTTTTCATTCTGGGAGATCAAGGTAGATATATTAATTGTGTTAGGGTTGTTTGTGATTCAAATTGCATTTGTGTTATGCTCAAAATTCAAGTACTCTACCGAATCCAAAACATAAAGGGAATGAATAATTCATTATCAGCCATATTAAAGAAATGGACGTGACTTTACATCCATCCTCTTTTTTCCCTTAGTAAAACCCACTGTTTTCTGATTCCCTGTATCATTCTCTCAGGGTGCTACGAGTATCATTCACATTCATGTTACATTTTTACTGTAATATTCCGTCTTTTTATCGGCATGTATGGAAAAGTTTTTATTTTCAGGGTGCATACATATTCATGCCTGGGATCGTCTGGAAATCTGTGCGTGGAAAGAAGTACATGGTGCTGAGATGGAAGAAGTGGATTGACGGGAAATCCAGGATAGTCAAGGAGATATACATCGGTGACGAGGAGAGGCTCGCCCACATCCTTGAAAATCCTGCTGAAGGTGTCGAAGTTACCGCTATGGGATTCGGTGCCACCGCATCCATCCTTTCCATGGAGAAGGACATGGGAATAAA
>JAJZYV010000376.1 GCA_021797955.1 Thermoplasmata archaeon | reverse complement strand
ATGTTTTACCTCCTTGGTTGTCTTCAAGGAGGTATCCTTTTTCTTTTCATGAATTTTCTATTCATGGTTTATATTTACACGTACTTCTGTACACTATCTCTTTCCTTCACTCTTAGTCCATTTTGATTATCCTTATTCATTTTACTATCCCAAGGTTTAATGTTTACAAGTTTGTACAAATATTTTGTAATATGTGGTTACGGATATTAAGATACGTTGTAAAATAATGTAAAAGTAACCTAAAGATATCTTTTAAGAAACGTAGTCTATAATTATGACTGAGGGTTGAGCATAAAAACCTTAAAAGCTAAAAATATTAATTTTTGTAGAAAACTCCCAAGTCTTCTGATAA
Source organism: Thermoplasmata archaeon (assembly GCA_021797955.1). The sequence continues at coordinate 2,280 of JAJZYV010000376.1, read as the reverse complement.
ATACTGAATTATGTCGCCATTAAGACCGGAGCCAGCTACTTTGAAAGTGAAATTAGAAGGCGAGGAGATAGAGTAATTCAATGTTAAATAGATCTTGCCACTTTTATTATGAATGGAAAAGTTATTGCTAAATGCCAAGGAACTATTAGTCACTTGGAGGGATAAATTTCCTGAAAACTGACTCACAAAAAGCTTAATAGAAAATTGATAACTCCCCGGAAGTAAATATAATTTATATACCGTATTTGGAAGTGTCAGGTTGGTAAACGACCCATTAAAAGTGTGTAAGACGATAGAACTTTGATGATCGACGTATTGCGATCCAATGAAATTCATTAACTCCGTAATTGATGGTTCGCCGGAATAATTTAATTTGTACAGGTAGAATGGATAAGAATATCCTATAAGTCCATAATCATAATGAGAATAGAAATAAGGGAACCAGGTTGACATACTTCCATCGGTTCCATTATAAAATAAAAATTTATACCAACCCTGGTCGTTGACATAACCATTAACGTCTACTGCCATATATTGAGGGATTACTGACTTCGGAACTGGGCCATCATCATAGAAGAACGAAGAATTCAGCCATGGCAAGTTTCCCGGTCCAAATAGAAAATTTCTTGGTCTGGCAGAATATTGAGGTTCATTGTCCTGAACAAGAACAGTTGCATTTTCAGGAACCAGCTTAACAAATTCATTTGCAGTTTTATCTGAGGGAGTCACATTCAACTGATGATAAAAGTTCGCAAAAGCATTTTCTCCCGGCAAAGATGGGCTATTAAGTGGACCATAAGGATTATAAAAAAGACCCATGCATATTACTAGTATAACAAACACCAAAACCCCTTTGTGGTGAATGTTTTTCAAACGCATTGATTTGTGGACTCCTTCAGGATTAGTGGTTTTGACTTTGTTTTTGGATGTTACGAGAATTAAAAAGAAGAGCAAAGGGGTAAAGTATTCGCCGTTATATTGCGCCTTTATATTACCGAAAGGGTAACCAGCAAATAGAATAAAAGCTAGGACCGGCAGTATGGAAATAGCATATATGGAATTTTTAATACCTGCGATCGCCACAAAAATGACAATAAACAATATACCCATTAAAATTAGAATGACACTCCCGTTCGATATAAGTGTCAAGAAGTTATTAACATATAATTGAGTAATTCCATGTGTAGTTGGCGTAATTCCACTATTAGCAGTTTCAATTCCACTTAAATGCAATTCAAACAATGAATACAGTATAGTAAATAGCGGAGTTACTAAAAGACCTCCATACATTTTATTGCTCATTACGCTTGATTTTTTTGCGTTGTCTGAAAACTTTATCTTTTCATCAAGTAACTTGATAAATAAAAAAACTAATAGGAAAAAGGCGAAGATTATGCTGGTCAAAGCCGCCAAAAAAAACAATCCCACAGATATTCTTGGTTTCCTATCCAAGAAATAAAGACCCGCAAAGAAAAAGGTAGAGAAGAAACCAGCTATATGAAAATCAAAAAAAAGGTACCAACTTATCGGAAAGAAAAAAATGAAGGAAAATGAGAGAAGGAGTGATAGATATGTTGAACCAAATTTCTTTTCAGCAATCAAGTAGATGAACACGCTAGCTAATAAAACGCAAAATGGTTGTAAAATCAAAAATGTTGTTGGATTTGGAGATAGCAAAGTAATGTAAGAAAGCAAAAAAATAAACGGCTTAGTACTAGGAACCAAATTCAAAAGCTTGCTCAACGAGTGAGTCCGTGCGATAGAATTAGATGAGGAAACTAGAGCCCCTAAGTCGTAAACATAGGCGTGAAAAGATTGCATTTTTAAAACTGCAATTACGGACCATAAAATTGATGAAATTAAATAGATTGTTATAACAATAATTAAACCACGTTTTTTAACTAGGAACAGCGGAAATTTTATCATAATTGAATTCAGGAAGCCCTGGCCATTCCTAGAACCGGATTTCAATTTTAAAAGATCACCTACTTCAGTGGGCAAATTCCCAACTAACTTAAATATTTGTTTAAATTCAAACCGCGGGAAATGAGACGGACACACTAATCATACTCTGTTATAATATTAGGCTATGATGAACAATGCCAACCACCATATAATACGTACCTTAGTTTATTTTCTTCAATGAGAATTGATGTATTGCCTTGTGCTATTTTTCTTTATACTGGATAAAAAGTTGCGGATTCCTAATAATATCCGTCCTTTAAAGTAATGACAGGTCATGTGCTTCATAGGTTTCAGGTTTATATCACTGTCTTCAAT
>JAJZYV010000375.1 GCA_021797955.1 Thermoplasmata archaeon | reverse complement strand
CTTTTATCTGTAATTATTATTCGAAAGAATGTGCTTGGAAATTATGGATTAGACTTTGAGTCTTAAATTAAAATTAACGAATAGTATGGAGAATAAAGGGTTATATCCACTAAATAACGTTGCATTTTTTATGAATAAATGTTGGTACAGAATTATATGCACATAAGGAATATTGTTTCTTAGCCAAAACAGGGCTTAATGTATTTCAATTCCGGTATAAGAGTTATAACATCAGCATCCGCCTTTATTGCTTGGCCTTGAATTATGAAAGTTTGTCTGAAGCAATGCATATTGTCGCGCACCATTCTCACCTTTCCGTTGAACCTGCTGATCGCCTTCATGATTTACATTAGATATCCAAAAAAATTCGGCATAACGTTAATTATTTGTGTTTTCATAACGTATCATATGCTTCCACGGATAGAATATACTGAAACACACTCTAAATATCCTTGCCAGCACTTATTTTGCTTTCAAAGTTGATATGTTACAAAATTATCTCTTTTGTTGACTTTATACAAGATCAGTGAAGAATTATTATATTAGAATGGAAATTCAGACAGATTGCCATAATTGAATAGATCGGAAATCTCCACCAGATAGTTATTATGATGCTTTCTCGGCGGCAGATTCCAATGGCTGTGCAATCCTTCAAGAAAACGTTCCATTGCATGCCTTTCGACGATAAAATAGCTGGTTAGTGTGCTCTCTTCGCACTTAAGACCTGAGAAGATAGCTCCACTATAACCTCTGATTACATTTGCATAGAAATCAGAAAAGAATCTTGATCTTACATTCATCTCAACTAAATGTTTAGACTCATTTATGACTGCATAGTGAGCATTACCCTTGATTGGCTGTTGATTCATTTTCCATATTAACCTGTCTGATTCATCATCCACAAATTGTTTTGGAATAAAAACTCCGCTGTTCTGAAAAATACCCTGATTTTCAGAGTCGATTCTTTCCCTGTCAATAATCCATCTGGTTTTAACTAAGGACAGGTTTCCAAGTGAATTCCCGAGAGATAGATATAAATTCAACAAATATGGAAGATCATTGGGATTAGATCCGAAATGAACAATGCTCCTTTCATATGGTGCCTCTTCCATTACAAAGTCCAGAACCCTGTCGCTGACTTTTTGGGATTGGCTCTCTTCATATTCGATGCTGACATAAACGTTTCCATCATTCTGAAGCGTAATGGGTGAAACTCTGCATCCAGGGATGTCATTGATATCATCATAGAACTGCCCCTGGAAATCAGGAACGGACATTCTAATTATATTTGATGGGGAAGATGGATCAATAACCATGTTAAGAGAACTAATTCGTTCTGCAAGCAATTTTTTTTCTTCAGGGGTCAATTGCTCTTTGATCCTACGATAAAAGAACCATTTTCCCCTCTCTCTTCCGATGACGTGGAAATGATCCTGCTCTCCCATTTTCATCTGACCTATTTTTAGATATTTAGGTTGAACTCCATGAAGTTCTAATACTGCACAGTTTCCAAGGATCATTTTAAAGGCACCCCAATCTTGTAGGAGTAGGTTTCCCTATCAGGTTTATTAATAATACCCTCATGATAAGCTTGAAAGCTACGTAATTTTATAGGATGTTTCTCTGTATTAAAATCAATCTTGGAAATTAACCGTATAAACTCCATTGCATCATACGTGGGTATAAAAAATGAAACTATTAGTCTACCTTCCTTTACTTCCAAGAAGTGAGCCAATCGAAGTATAGATTTATCGTTGACAATTTTCCTTATTTCTTGTAATATGGGATTATTTCCCCATGTTTCATATAAATTATCTTCCTTTGATATTGTTATAAAATCATCTTGCTTTGTCAAGGGAGATCTTGAAAAAATAAGAGCCCGGTATTTAAGACCAAGTTTCTTTTCAACCTCTGCTATGCTGTCATCGGCCGAAAGTAATCTTTCAAGAGGGTCTGCATTCAACAAAGGGACAGAGTAACTGATGAAGGTAATGGGAATCATTGAATTCATCTCCGAGAGGAATGATATAGCACCAGACCTAGGAGTCAATGATTCTAAAGCAATTTTCCCATCATCTGTCAGATGTTCTATGATAAGGTTGGAAATCTCCGCGGACTTGGACTCATGAAATCTGAAATCAATAAAGAGCTTTCCATTTTTCAGGTACAGGTGCTGCATAATAACAGAAGGGATTTTTATGATTTCATCAATGATAGAAATGTCAGAGAAAAGCTCAAGCGGAGACCTGATAAGCCATGACTTGCCCTTATCTTCAGCTTGAAATTTACTTGGGAAAAGTGCTATCAACTTATCCACATTTTCATTTTTCTTCATCGTTAGGGTAAGGATCGTTGAATCTCCTACCTTATGTACGATTATTGGAGCATATATTTCGTGTCTGGCTGAGTACTCAAACAATGGGGAATTCTCAGATATAGATAGGACGCAGCGAGATGTTACCACATCATCTACTTCCCTCCATAACATGGGCACTTAATATAACCCCAGATATAATAGTATTTGCTGTTAAGGAATATTTGAGGCAATAATGGGAAAATAGTTTTATCCCTTAGATCAGAAGATTCGCTACGAAATCTATTTTAATTCACTTAAGATAAAGATAGAGCTAGGGGAGCGACTAGATCGG
>JAJZYV010000374.1 GCA_021797955.1 Thermoplasmata archaeon | reverse complement strand
CAGATCCTTCAATGATAAGATCAGGTCGTTTTACAAGCAGATTCTCAAACGTTAACGAATATCTGGAAAATCTTGGGTTTTATACAGATGTAAGATCAGTGAGGGGTAGAGTGAGGAATTTTAACGAAAATGAGATGCCCACAATAATCCACCTCAGGGGAAGGTTCATAAAACACCGGCCAACAGTAATCATAAAGGAAATGGCTCTTTCGTTGCAGAAGTTGAGAGAATCCGAACTTGATAAGAATGAAGTAAAGGCACTGGAATTCCTGAACTTTGGATCGGTGAAGATAGATGCCCTTGCAAGGGAACTCTCCCTTGACCTGAAATCAACCAGACAGATTGTAAAGGAACTGCAGCACAGGATTCTTGCATATGAGACCAATGGAATTGTTACAAGAATAACAGAAAGATACGAATTCACAAGAAATGACGCAATGAAGACGCTATTGAAATATTCTGGGCCACTGACTACAAATGAGATTATGGGAACATTCTGGTTTTACATTAAGTCCGGTGATCTCGCAGGAATAGATACATTTGCGGGCAGGCATGGAATCTATTACGGATCGGTGGTGGAAAGACCGCCAGAGGCAATAATACTCCCCATAAACGATCCAGTTTCAGCAATTACAGGAAGACTGGTAACCGAAGGAAGCAGCTTAAACTCCATCTTTTTTGACGGTGGAAAGATTACGGCACTTCTTGGCATTGAAGAGCGACCGGGAGTTCTCTGGATTGATGAACTGTCAAGCGATAACAGCGAGAATATGGACGCTCTCTTGCGATACATAGAAGACGAATCAAATACTCAAAATCAGATTGTTGTGTTTACAAATGTACCTGAAAGGTATAAGGATAATTTGAAGAGGTTCAATTACGATTCTTCTGGAAATTCTGCAGTAAGAAGCAGAGATAGAGTTGAACTCTTATACGAAAAGGACCTGTTTTCACGTTCCATGATTTCTTATGGCCAGATTAGTTCGGACGGAAAAACCACAATGGAATCCATTGGAAATGCAAGACTTGGAATCAGGGATGTTTCCGAATCCCATTGCATGGGAATAAGGGCAAGTGAATTGGACAGTTACTTCTTCTCCGACCTTCTCTTTTCATTCAGTGGACCAATGTGCACTGCATCCAAGGGAACAATGGAGTCAATATCACTCTTCAGAACGATTAGATCAATGAACCTTGACAGAACGCAAACAGAAATACTGAAACTGATAATGGATTTTCCAAGGAGTGAAGACGAAATACTCAGTGCTGCAAAGGGCAGTCATGACAGGAATGTTGCCGCAATAAGGAGTCTGTGGGATGGCGCAGTCATTTGTAAGGATTCAGGATCCAAATACAGATACGTAGTGGAAAAGTTTTCATTAGAAGAAGCCACCCAAGTTGTTGTGGAAAGTATACTGAATATGATAGGTTTTGTTGATGAGGAAATTTACACTCAAATTACCTGTTCAAAAAATTTAGATGAATACGGTAAGGTCATCAAGAAAATGCAGAAGGACGGAAAATGCAGAATCGGGATCACAGTCGATTCTATGAGGATAATTAACCTGAGCAAGCGGTTTGAAGATTCCAAAAAGAGGAACAGGAATGCACTTATCATCAGTTCAAGGGATCTTGTTTACCAGGTTTTTAAGAATCATATTAAATCAACAACTGGTCCAGGGGCGAGAAAAATCATATATGTCCTCAATGGAGAAATAAGGGCTTTTACCATTGTCAAAAGAAACAAAAACGAAATAACCATAGAATCCATGGAAGGGGATGAAAAATTAAGGCAAGATTTTATCAGGTCCCTTACAAACTCTGGATTCTCAGTGCGGTACTAATGATAATACAAAGTTAAATCCCTAAACACCATAAAGGAATATGGGTTCTTTCTTTAATCTCGATGAAGTTACTCTGCTGATTCTGGGGATCGATATCATAGTGTCCATATTTCTACTCATGGTATCGGTGAGAATGATGAGACGTCGTCCAACCCTAGGAAGATATCTTGTTCTGAGTTTTGTTATTTTTCTTGGAGAAAGTGTTTTTATCATCTTGGAGGTGTACAAAATCTTATCCTTGTCCCTGTATATTCCAATTTCAATTTCCATCGATACCCTTCTTGTCATGTTTATTTTTTATGCCGGGATAATGCGAGGAAAGTCCAATTGACCAATGCAGATGAACCGAGGAAAAAATTGCTTAAGATCATCGAGGATGAACCTGGACTTCACTTCAGGGCTATTCAAAGAAAAACAGATTTCTCCATAGGACAACTTGAATATCACCTGTACAAAATGGAGAAGGAAGAGGAAATAATAACCAAAAAAGATGGCAGATACAAAAGATACTTTGTTATGGCCACATCAGATGTGGAAAAAAAGAGATTGAGTTTTCACATCAGAAATAAGCTTAACAGAAGAATAATTATTATTATCTTGAGAAAGAAGGGTGTAAGCAGGGAGTTTTTAGAAAAAAAGTTAAATGAACGAGCTAAAATAGAGAAGGGGGTTGCGGAGATGAAAACAGATAATATAATAGTTGAAAAAGATAGATTACTGACTCTCAGAAATCCCGCAATGGTCAAGGAATATTTGAAAAAATCCAAGAATACATTCATGGAAGAACTGGCCGAAAGCCTCATTGACTTGTTGGATGATGATGAAAG